>SIAT01000130.1 GCA_009691645.1 Pedosphaera sp.
AAGATAAAGTGGTCGATGGCATTGCGCGGTGCCGCCTTCGAATTGCGGATGACTGGAACCGCCGGCCGCTCGGGTTTCACAAACGCCCAGTGCTGCTGATAATCCGCGCCCTGCGCGATCCAGCGCCGCAGCAAATCAACCTGCGCGGCCGTGAGTTTCTTCCCCGTCTTCGTCGGCGGCATCACGTCGTCGCTGTCCTTCGTCGTGATGCGCGTGAGCAATTCACTCTTCGCCACTGCGCCCGGCACAATGGCAACCGCGCCCGACTTCGCTGGCTTAAGCGCAACCTCGCGCACATCGAGTCGCAAGTCCGACTTGCGCGCCTTCTCATCCGGCCCGTGACACGTGAAACAGTTCTCCGAAAGAATCGGCCGGATATCGCGATTGAAATCCACCTTCACCGGGGCGGCCGACGACATCGACGCGCCAACAACGACCAACGTCATCATTGTTCGCGCGCTGAATCGGAGACGAGGCGAGGCAGAAATCTTCACGTGATAATTCCCTTCACCACTTTGCCGTGTACGTCGGTGAGTCGGAAGTAACGGCCTTGAAATTTGTACGTGAGCCGCTCGTGATCGAGGCCCAGCAAGTGCAGCACAGTCGCCTGAAAATCGTGCACGTGCACCGGATCCTGCACGGCGTTGTAAGCGAATTCATCCGACGCGCCGTACGCGATGCCCGGCTTCACGCCGCCACCCGCCATCCACACGGTGAAGGCGTACGGATGATGATCCCGGCCCCACGTCTTCTTGTCGTCGATGTTCCCCTGACAAAATGGCGTGCGGCCGAATTCGCCGCCCCAGATGACGAGCGTGTCGTCGAGCAGCCCGCGCTGCTTCAAATCCTTCACCAACGCCGCGCTCGCCTGATCCGTGTCCTTGCACTGGATGGCGAATTGCGTGGAGAGATTGCGGTGATGATCCCAGCCGGCGTGAAAAAGCTGCACGTGCCGCACACCGCGCTCCGCGAGCCGCCGGGCCATCAGACAGTTGTAAGCGAAGCTGCCCTGCCGCATCACATCCGGCCCGTACATCTCGAGCACCGACTTCGGTTCCTTCGAAAAATCGGCCAGCTCCGGCACGCTCGTCTGCATGCGGTAAGCCATCTCGTACTGCGCGATGCGCGTGAGAATCTCCGGGTCGCCGAACTCGCGATGCTTCAGTTCGTTCAACTCCTTCACGCCATCGAGCACCTCGCGCCGCACCGCGCGGCTCATCCCGTTCGGGTCGTTCAAGTAAAGTACCGGCGAACCGTTGCCGAGGAACTTCACGCCTTGGAACTTCGATGGCAAAAAACCGCTGCCCCAGTAGAAGTCGTAGAAAATCTGGCCGCAGCTCGCCTCCTTGTCGCGGCTCGTCATCACCACGAACGCCGGCAAATCCTGCGTCTCGCTGCCAAGCCCGTAGCTCGTCCACGCGCCGAGACTCGGCCGGCCCGGTTGCTCCGCGCCGGTGAGGAAGAAGCAGATCGCCGGCGCGTGATTCACCTGCGTGGTGTGCATCGAGTGGATGAAACAGACGTCATCCACCACACCCGCGGTGTGCGGCAGCAGATCGCTGATCCAGCGGCCGCTCTTGCCGTGCTGACGGAACGGCGCGAAGGCCGGCAAAACTTTCTTGTCCTTCTGCCCCGCCGTCATCGTCGAGAGCCGCTGGTTTTTGTGGACCGAATCGGGGATCTGTTCGCCGCGCAACTTCTCCAGCCCCGGCTTGTAATCGAACATGTCCATGTGCGGCGGAGCGCCGTTCTGCAGCAGATAAATCACCCGCTTCGCCTTCGGCGCGAAGTGCGGCAAATCGGGCAGCCCGCCGAAACGTTTCGCGGTCTTCGCCGGTGCGGCCGACAAATCCTTTTCCAGCAGCGCCGCCAACGCCGCCGTGCCGAGACCGAGTGACGCGCGGCCGAAGAACTGGCGGCGGGTGAGGTTCGCGTGGTGTTCTAAAAATGGGTTCATCGCATCACTCCTTCGAGATCACCTCGTCGAGGTTCAGAATCAAATTGCACAGCGCAGTCCACGCGGCGTGTTCGGGCGCGGGCACCTTCTCGTTGCGCGGCGATTCGCCGACTTTCAGCAGCTTCGCCGCGGCGGCGGAATCGGCAACGAAGGCTGCGCGCAGCTTCATCAATCGCGCGGCCAGCACACGTTGCTCGGCTTTCGTCGGCAGTCGGGCGGCGGCGAGACGGAAGGCCGATTCGATGCGCGCCTCGTCTTTCTCCGCGCCGGCCAGCACGCGTTCCGCCATCGCGCGCGCGGCCTCGACATGCGTGGTTTCGTTCAACGTGGAAAGCGCGTGCAGCGGCGTGTTCGTGCGCGGCGATTTCACGGAACAGACTTGCCGATTCGCCACGTCGAAGAACATCGTCGGCCCCACAATGCGCCGCCAGAAAGTGTAGAGGCTGCGGCGGTAGAGCGCCTCGCCACGGTCCTGCGTGTAACGGATCTGGCCGAACGTGGCCTCCTCCCAAATCCCCTCCGGCTGGTACGGGCGCACCGGCGGCCCGCCAACCTTCTCGACAAGCAGACCGCTCACGGCGAGCGCCTGATCGCGCAGCATCCACGAGGGGAGACGGAACCGCGCGCCGCGTGCGAGCAGGCGGTTCTCCGGATCGCGCTCGATGAGTGACGCCGTGGCCTTCGACGATTGCCGATACGCGGCGCTGGTGACGATGAGTCGGTTCAACGCCTTCACATCCCAGCCGGTGCGGATGAATTCCGTGGCGAGCCAGTCGAGCAATTCAGGGTGCGACGGCTTCTCGCCTTGCACTCCGAAATCCTCGGTCGTCTTCACGATGCCAGTACCGAAAAAGAGCTGCCACGCCCGGTTCACCGTGACGCGCGCGGTGAGCGGATGCTCGGGCGAAACAAGCCAGCGCGCGAGGCCGAGGCGGTTGGTCGGCACACCGGCGGGTATCGGGGCGAGATCCGGCGGCACGGCGATCGGCACCTTGTCGGCCGGTTTATTGTAACTACCGCGCACGAGCACGAAGGTTTCACGCGGCTTGGGCATCTCCTCCATCACCATCACGCGCGCGATGGATTTATCGAAACCGTCGCGGCGCTCAATGGCGCTGCGGAGTTCGTCCAGCAGCTTGCTGTAATCCGGTTGCTTGGCTTTGGTGACATTCACCATCTCACGCAAGCCGGGCAAACCACGCTGCGCCGCGGTCTTCTTCAGTTCGCCGAGCACGTTGCCAGGAAACTCCTTCGCCGCCGGCGAGTCGGCGGGCAGCTTCTTTTCCTCGCGCGGGAAGATCGTCTTCTCGAGTTCGTCGATCTTGGCGCCGATCCGTTTGACCTCTTCGCGCTGCTCCGCAAGTTTCACCACTTGTTCCGGCGTGAAAAAATCAATCACCGGCGCGGTCTGGCCGTTGCCGCCGCCGCCATTCACCGGCGTGTTGTTGAAGAAGGCGAGCAGCGAGTAATAATCGCGCTGCGAGAAGGGATCGAACTTGTGATCGTGACAGCGCGCGCAACCGAGCGTGAGACCGAGCCAGACCGTCGAGAGCGTCTCCGCCTGATCGAAGAGATATTCGATGCGGTTCTCCTCGGCGATGCGGCCGCCCTCGCCATTGATCATGTGGTTGCGGTTGAAACCCGTGGCGATGCGCTGCTCGCGCGTGACGTTCGTCAGCAAGTCGCCCGCGAGTTGTTCAATGGTGAAACGATCGAACGGCATGTTCGCGTTCAGCGCGTTCACCACCCAGTCGCGCCACGGCCACATCGTGCGCGTGCCGTCGCCTTGATAACCGTTCGAATCGGCGTAACGCGCGGCGTCGAGCCACTCCCACACCATCCGCTCGCCGTAACGCGGCGACGCGAGCAGACGGTCCACGACGCGTTCGTAGGCGTTCGCAGATTTGTCGGCGAGGAAGGCGTCCACCTCCGCGGACGTCGGCGGCAAGCCGGTAAGATCGAGCGTCACGCGGCGGATTAACGTCTCGCGCGGCGCTTCGGGCGCGGGCTTCAGACTTTCCTTTTCCAAACGCGCGAGAATGAAACGGTCGAGGTCGTTGCGCGGCCACTGGTCGCTCTTCACCTTCGGCAATTCCGACCGCCGCGGCGGCTCGAAAGCCCAGTGCTTGCCCCACACCGCGCCCTCATCTACCCAACGTTTGAAAAGCGCGATTTGCGCGGAGGTGAGTTTGCGTTTCGAATCCGGCGGCGGCATCAGGTCATCGGCGTCCTTGGTCGTGATGCGCTTAATCAGCTCGCTCACCGCGCTTTTGCCCGGAACCACCACGGGATCTTTCACACGAAGCGCGCCCTCTTTCGTGTCCAACCGCAGCTTCGCCTCGCGCGATTTCTCGTCCGGTCCGTGACAGTGAAAACAATTGTCCGAGAGGATGGGCAGGATGTCGCGGGCGAAATCCACCTTCGCCGGCGCGGCGCGCAAACTGCACGGGCCCGCCAGTAGAGTCACCACGATGCCAATGAAAAGCCGTGCCATCTGTCGTTTATAACCGAGCAATGGACGGCTGCAAAGCGACTTCTATTTAGCCGGCGGACGAGAATCGGCGCGAGGCATCCCTGCATTGAAGCAACAACGCGCTGCTCAGCCGAAGATGAACAGTGGCGCGAGCAGGTTCACGTAAAGCGCCGCGAGCAGGTCATCCACCACCACGCCCCAACCGCCGCGCAGTGATTGCGCCTGCCGTACCGGCCACGGTTTCCAGATGTCGAACAGGCGGAACGCGGCGAAGACCGCGAGCGTGATAATCCAGCCATCCCGCGAGAACAGGAACTCCGGCGGCGGCACAGGCCAACTGCCTGCGTCGCTCTTTATCGCCATTATGAAAAAGAGGAACGCGAAACAGAACGGCACAGCCACAATCTCATCCAGCACAACCGAGCCGGGGTCGTGTTGTTTGAGGATGCGTTCCGCCTCACCGCAGATCCACACGGCGACCAACGCGCCCGCGGTCGCCCCGCCGAGGTAGATCCAGAAGTTGCCGGTCCCCAGCAGCAACGCCGTCCAGAGCAGTCCGCCGAGCGAGCCGAATGTGCCCGGCGCAAATGGAATTCGTCCAAGCCCGAAACCTTGGGCAAAGAATAGCAGAACGCTTTTCATGGCGACGTGGCGGCCGGGACTTCGCCGTTCACATGTCCTTCAAATAAATCTCGCGGTTGCGCCACATGTAGGTCACCCCGGAGAGGATGGTGAGAATGACGGCGAGCCACTTGGCCAACTCGGTGAAGCCGTGGCCCCAAGGCACGCCGAACAGTTCGAGGTTGAAGAACCACTGGCTCCACTCGCCCCATTCGG
>SIAT01000131.1 GCA_009691645.1 Pedosphaera sp.
TGGACGGATAAAAACTGTGTCGGCCGCGAATGGAGCGATGGTTTTCCAGCGCATCAGACGATGCCGGAACTGATCTGGATGCCCTGAAACCACATGTTGAGCTGCTGTTTGTTGGAGCACTTCTCGAAGGCGACTTCCTTGGTGATGACGCCTTGCTCCACCAACTCGTACATGCATCGGTTGAAGGTGATCATCCCGTCCTCGCGACTCACCTCGATGCAGACGTGGAGCTTGTTCAACTCGCCGTCGAAGATCTTCTGCCGCACGAGCGGTGTGCCGATCATGATCTCCTGCGCGGGGACCATCCCGCCGCCGATTTTCGGACACATGCGCTGGGCGATGGCGCCGCGGAGCACGTCGGCAATGGATTTGCGCACGGACTCGCGCTCTTCCATCGGATAGAAATCAAGCAAGCGGCCGGGCACGGTGGAGGCCGCCGTGGTGTGGATGGTGGAGAGCACCATCGTGCCGGTGTCAGCGGCGCGAAGAGCGGCCTGGATGGAAATCTGGTCGCGCAACTCGCCGACCAGCACCACGTCCGGATCCTCGCGCAACGCGCTCTTCAGGGCGCGCTGGAAAGTCATCGTGTCGATGCCCACCTCACGCTGTTCAATCACACATTGTTGATCGGGAAACACGAACTCAACAGGGTCCTCGATGGTGATGATGTGTTTCCGATAATTGCAGTTCAGATGCTGAACCATCGCACCCATCGTCGTGGATTTACCGGAACCGGTGGTGCCGGCCAGCAACACCAACCCGCGATCGGCCTCGGCGAGCGTGAGGCACAAGGGCGAGATGCCGAGCTGCGAAGCGGTGGGGATGTTGCTCTTGATGTAACGCATCGCGAGCGCCCACTTGCCGCAGGCCGAGAAGGCGCTCACACGGAAGCGCCCGTACTTCGGGTTTTGGAACGAGAAGTCCGCCTCGCGATCCTTCTCCAAATCGGGGATTTGATGCGGTGGAATCATCGAGCGAATGACCTTCTCCATCCATCGCCGCGTCGGAATCGGAAAATCACGGTCGCGCAGAGCGCGGCTGATACGGAAATGGATCGGGGCATCTTCCTTCAAATGCAGATCGGCGCAGTTGGTGTTGACGGCATCCTGAATGATCTCATCGAAGAGCCGTAAATCCTCGTCCTCGATGGCGATGTCCGGCTTCGTCTCGGTCTTCTCCGCCATCCCCGCCGGGAAGTTCATGGAGAAATGCTTTTTCTTCTCCTCCTCCGGCGGCTCTTCGTTCTCGGGTTCTTCGGGAGCGGGTGCAGCGTCTTCGGCGACAGGTTCGGCGGGGGGAGCGTTGGGGTCCGCGTTCGGATCTGCGTATGCTACTTCGCCCTCGACGGGCTGCTCCTCGGCATACTCAACGGGATCGCCCTCAGCCGGCTGGCCTTCAGCGTAAACCTCGCCCTCGACGGGCGCTTCGGCGTATTGCGCTTGGCCTTGTTCGACCTGCTCAGGCTGGCCCTCGGTGTAAGCCACTTCGGCTTGTGCCGGTTGGTTCTCCACGTTTTGAGAGCTCATCGAGGCCATGATAAAGAGTCGGGCAAAAAAGCAAAGCCTTGAGTGGCTCGGAAGAAAAACCAACCGGCGAGCGCAGCGCCAATCACCACTCGATGACGGCCGCAGCCCACGTGAGGCCCGCTCCGAAAGCGACGATCAGCACGAGGTCGCCGCGCTGAATCTTGCCAGTGGCGACCGCTTCATCCAGCGCGATGGCGACGGATGCGGCGGAGGTGTTGCCGTACTTGTCGAGGTTCACGAACATCTGCTCAGGCGTGCCGCCGAGACGATCGGCCACGGCATCGATGATGCGCAGGTTGGCTTGGTGCGGGATGACGAGCTTGATCTGGCTGATATCCAATTCGCAGCGCTGGAGCACCTCGCGCGCGGCCGCACACATCGCGTTCACCGCGTTCTTGAAAACATCTTTGCCGTCCATCCGCAGAAAATGCGCGCGATCGCTGACGGATTTCGCTGTCGCGGGACAACGACTGCCGCCGCCGGGCATCGAGAGTAAATCGGCCTTCGTACCGTCCGATCCCATGCACGTCGCGAGCAGACCGTGCGAGTCAGAGCGGTTCTGCAGAATGGCCGCGCCCGCGCCGTCGCCGAAGAGCACGCAGGTGTTGCGATCCTTCCAGTCAATGATGGAGGAAAGCTTTTCCGCGCCGATGATCAGCACGGTGTTGTAGGTGTGAGAATTGATGAACTGCTGCCCGACCTCGAGCGCGTAGATGAAGCCCGAGCAGGCGGCCTCGAGATCGAACGCGGCGGCCCGGTGCGCGCCGATCTTCTGCTGCACGAGGCAGGCCGTGGCCGGGAACGGCATGTCCGGCGTGATGGTGGCGACGATGATGAGATCGATCTCCTCCGGCTTCACGCCAGCCATCGCCATCGCGCGGCGCGCGGCTGCGGCACCGAGGTCGGAAGTAAACTCATCGTCAGCCGCGATGCGCCGCTGCTTGATGCCGGTACGGCTCATGATCCATTCGTCGGTGGTCTCGACGATTTTCTCGAGATCGGCGTTGGTGAGAATGCGCTCCGGCACGTAAGCGCCGATGCCGGTGATGGAGCAGGTGCGGCCCTTGAAATCGTGTTTCGCTCGCGGGTGCTGGATTTTCTTCTTGGAGGCGCTCATAAGGCGGCGGCCTCCGATTTCGCAGCAGCCAGTGCAATGTTGGCAGCGGCGATCTCCCGGCGGATCGCGGTGGTGATATTACTGCGATTGGCGACGACAGCCTGACGGATGGCGTTCATGATGGCCCGTTCGCGCGCCGAACCGTGGCTGATCACCACGTCGTTGTTCAACCCCAGCAGCGGCGCGCCGCCGTGATTTTCAGGATCAATGCGCCGCTTGATGGCGCGAAAGGCGTTCTTCGCGAGATAGGCGCCGACGAGCCGTTTTGGATTCTTTGTCAGCTCGCTCTTGAGCCAGCCAAACAGATTCGTCGCGAGGCTCTCGCACGTCTTGAGAACAATGTTGCCAACGAAACCGTTGCAGACCACGACGTCTACGCCGTTGGCGAAAAGGCAGTGTCCCTCGACGTTGCCGATGAAATTCAAATCGAGATTCTTGCAGAGCCGGAAGGTCTCACGGGTGAGGTCGTTTCCCTTCACTTCTTCCGTGCCGACACTGAGCACTCCCACGCGGGGGCGCTTGATCCCGAGTGCTTCGCGCGCATACACGTGGCCCATCACGGCGAATTGCGCCAGGTGCAGAGGCTTGCACTCGATGTTCGCGCCGGCGTCCAGCAGCACGAATTCGTTCTGCGGCGCGGGGATGACGGTGGCGATGGCGGGGCGTTCGACCCCTTTGATGGGGCGGAGGCGAATGGTCGCGGCGGTGACAACGCCGCCGGTGTTGCCGGGGGAAACGAGCGCGTCGGCTTGGCCGTCCTTGACCAACTCCACCGCGCGGGCGATGGAGCAATCCTTCTTTTTGCGGAGACCCGCCAGCGGCTTATCTTCCATCGTCAACACCTCGGAGGCGTGGACGACGTGGAGGCGCTTGTCGTGGCAATGGTGCTTGGCGAGCGCGGCCTCGATCCCGGCTTTGTGGCCGACGGCGTAGAGCGCGGAGATTTCCGGGTGAGCCTCAAGCGCGAGCTTGATGCCGTGGACGACGACCTCGCAGCCGTGGTCCCCGCCCATCACATCCACTGCGATTCGCATAGATGGAAAAAGCGCAGGGCGAAACCCCGCGCTCCGCGAGAAAGCGGAATCAGCCGGCCTGAACGTTCAACACTTGGCGGCCCTTGTAAAAACCACAGGCCGGGCAGACGCGGTGCGGCACATGCGGTGCGGCGCACTGCGAGCAGACAGAGAGTTGGGGCAGTTTCAGCACGCTGTTGTAAGCGCGGCGCATTCGCTGGCGGCTGTGCGACGGTTTGCGTTTAGGTACACCCATAAATTCAGTCTTTCTTAATCTTCAGTTTGTCCAGCGTCGTCCACGCGGACGGCGTTCCACCCGGTTTCCCGGCTGCGGCTACCGCGGATTTCATTCCACGGCATCCCAGCTTACACAGCGGATGCTGCGGAAGGCTGAGGAGAATATCTTCCCGCAAAAATGGAGTCAAGTCCACGAAATCGCCCACGGTTGCCACCTTATCCTCGCCTTCCAGGGTGAGGTGACAGGCCCAATCGGGGATCTCAATCCGGTACGTGAACCGCTTCAGGCAACGGACGCAATCGCACTCCAGATCGAGTCGCAGGCTCCCCTGTACCAGCAGCGCAGGCTCGATGGATTGCGCCTCCAGTCGGTAACGCAGCGGCTTGGTGGCGCACATCACTTCCGGATCGAGCAGCAATTCCAGCTCCGCCACCGGCAATTCGCCGGCCAGCGTCTGGTCGCCATCCTCCAACTGGCGCACGTTGATTGTCAGCGGCATCGTCGTGGCCGGCTCAGCGGCGGCGGGGTTTGAGTTTGGCCTTGAGCGCCTTCTCCACATGCGCCGGCACGAAGGGGCTGACCTCGCCACCGAGCCGAGCGACCTCCTTCACCAGCTTCGAGCTGAGGAAGGTGTAGGCCCCTTTGGGCATCATGAAAATCGTCTCCAACCGCTGGTTCAGCTTGCGGTTCATCAACGCCATCTGGAACTCGAACTCGAAATCCGACACCGCGCGAAGCCCGCGGATCACCGCGCAGGCGCCGCGCTGCTGCGCGTACTGCACCAGCAACCCATCGAAGGTGTCCACCTCCACGTTCGCCAGCGACTCCAGCGCGCGCACCGCCATCCGCCGCCGCTCAGCCAACGTGAAAAGCGGGCGCTTCGCGTCGTTGCTCGCCACCGCCACGACAACGCAGTCGAACAGCTTCGCCGCACGTTCCACCACGTCCATATGCCCGTTGGTGAAGGGGTCGAAGCTGCCGGGGTAGATGACAGTTCTCACAAGTTCACGTTCCCGATTCGCTGCCCTCCGCGCAAGCTCTTTCCCGAACGGAAACAGCGATTGCTGCGGTTTCTGCGACGCGTATCGCACACGCCGCCGGCTCACTTCTTCGCCAATCGCGGCAAGCTCGCAGCGGCGACGGCTTGTCCGTGGCGCTTGTCTTTCTCGTCCGGCATGTGGAACTGAATGCGCCCAACCAGCTCGGGAAACTCCGCGTGCAACACCCCGCGTGCCTCGGCGAGAATCACGTCGCCGCCCGCGCCGCTCGTCACGCGACCCAGCACCAACACATGATCGAAATCGTAGAAGTCCGCGTAGTGCGC
>SIAT01000132.1 GCA_009691645.1 Pedosphaera sp.
GACCGCGAGGGGCGCACGCAGACGGTATTCGACCCGTCGAGCTTGCCGAAGGAATTGGTGGAAGCCGCGAGCAAGTTGCACAGTGAATCGGTCATCCAAGTCACCGGCGAAGTGCGTCAGCGGCCGGGCGGTACGGAGAACACGAAGATCCCCACCGGCCAGGTGGAGGTGGTGGTGAAGTCTTTCACGGTGTTGAACTACGCCGATGTGCTGCCGTTCCCGGTGGATGATCCGGAGATCGCCAACAAGGTCAACGAAGAGCTGCGCCTCCAATACCGCTACCTCGACCTCCGCCGCCCCGAGATGGTGCGCAACCTCCGCGTCCGCTCGAAGGTCGCCACCGCCACGCGCGTGTTCATGGAGGAGCAGGGGTTCCTCGAGGTGGAGACGCCGACGCTTTTCAAATCCACGCCCGAAGGGGCACGCGAGTTCCTCGTGCCGAATCGCCGCGATCCGGGGACGTTCTACGCCCTCCCGCAATCACCGCAGCAGTTCAAACAAATCCTCATGGTGGCCGGCGTGGAGCGTTATTTCCAACTCGCCCGCTGCTATCGCGACGAGGATCTGCGCGCCGACCGCCAGCCGGAGTTCACGCAGGTGGACATTGAGATGAGCTTCATCGATCGCGAAGACATCTACGCGCTCATCGAGGGGCTGCTCAAGCGCGTTTGGAAAACCGCGTTGAACATCGACATCCCCGCGCCGTTCAAGCGCATCTCCTTCGAGGAAGCGCTCAACCGCTACGGTATCGACAAGCCGGACACGCGTTTCGGCATGGAGCTTGCGGACTTCACCGAGGATTTTCGCGCGAGCACTTTCAAAGTGTTCAGCGGCACCATTGCCAATGGCGGCGTGCTAAAGGCGATCAATGCCAAAGGGCTCGCCGGCGCGACGCAGGGCCAGATCGAAACGATGACGGAGTATGCCAAGGGCTTCGGCGCGAAAGGGCTCGCGTTCATCAAGGTGGAGAAGGGCGAGTGGAAATCGCCCATCGTGAAATTTTTCAGCGAAGCCGAGAAGGCGACGCTCACGCAGAAGCTCGCCATCGAAGAAGGGGACTTGATTCTCTTCGCCGCCGATCAGTGGCTCAACGCCTGCGAAATTCTTGGCAAGATCCGTCTCTACTGTGCCGACCTGTTGAAGGCGCAGGGCAAGCTGGCGATGGATCCGGCCCAGTTCAATTTTCTCTGGGTCATCGAGTTTCCGCTGCTCGGTTTCGATCGTGAGATGAACCGCTGGTATTCCAGCCACCATCCTTTCACCGCGCCCGTGACGGAGGACATCCCGCTCCTCAAGTCCGACCCGAAGAAAGTCCGCGGCCAGCATTACGACATCGTCGTCAACGGCGTCGAACTCGGCGGCGGCAGCATCCGCATCCACCAACCCGACGTGCAGAAGACCATTTTCGAGGAGATTCTGGCCATCAGCCCGGAGGAGACCCAACTGCGTTTCGGCTACATGCTGGAGGCATTCAAGTACGGCGCGCCGCCGCACGGTGGCATCGCGCTCGGGTTCGACCGACTCATCGCCATCCTCTGCGGCACGTCGAGCATCCGCGACGTGATCGCCTTCCCGAAGACCGCCAAGGGCGCCTGCCTCATGACCGACTCGCCCAGCGGCGTCTCCGCGCGGCAGTTGAAGGATTTGCACATCGAGGTGAAGGCGGCGCCGAAGAAGGATTAATGTTCCGGAAGATTTGGAAAGCAATGAGTGAAGAGAAGAAGAACGAGTCCGGCTTTGAACAGCCGTCAACTGAAGCGCTCGCTGAAGTGAAGATGGTGACCATCAACACGGAGGAGTTCGAAGATTTCAAGGCGCAGGCGGCCAAAGGCATCGAGTATTTGGATCGGCTGCAGCGGTTGGCGGCGGAGTTCGAGAACTTCAAGAAGCGCGCCGCGCGCGAGCGGCAGGACGCGATCCGTTTCGCCAACGAGTCGCTGCTCGGCCGGCTGATTCCCGTGCTGGACAACTTCGAGATGGCTTTGGCCGCGGCAAATCAAGCCTCGGAGAACTCCACCGACTCGCTCAAGACCGGCGTGGAGATGATCGCCGGCCAGTTCAAGAACGTCATCATCGAGGCGGGACTTGAAGAGATTGACGCGGCTGGCAAGCCGTTTGATCCGAACCTTCACGAGGCCGTCAGCCAGCAGGAGACCGCCGACATTCCCGAAGGCCACGTGCTGCTGCAGCTTCGCAAAGGCTACAAGCTCAAGGAACGGCTCATTCGCCCCGCCACGGTTATCGTTTCCAAAACCCCCACTGCGTAGCATATGGCGAAGCGTGACTACTACGAGGTGCTTGGTGTGGAACGTGCCGCCAACGCGGAGGAACTCAAGAAAGCCTACCGCAAGCAAGCGGTGAAACATCACCCGGACAAGAATCCGGGCGACAAGGCTGCCGAGGAAAAGTTCAAGGAAGTGGGCGAGGCTTACGAGGCTTTGAGCGATCCCCAGAAGAAGGCGGCCTACGATCAATACGGCCACGCGGCATTCGATCCCCGCGCCCGTGCCGGTGCCGGACGCGGGACTGCGGGAGGCGGCTTCCACGACCCATTCGACATTTTCCGTGAAGCATTCAGTGGCGGCGGTGGTGGTGGCGGCAATATCTTCGAAGAACTTTTTGGCGGTGAACGGCGGGATTCAAGGGGCACTCAACGCGGTTCGGATTTGCGCTATGATTTGGAGATCACCTTCGAAGAGGCCGTGCTCGGGTGCGAGAAGGAGATCGGTGTCACCAAACTCGAGATCTGCGACGGCTGCCGCGGTTCCGGCGCTGAACAGGGATCGAACACCAAGACCTGCACAGCGTGCGGCGGTCGCGGTCAAGTCGTCATGGCGCGCGGCATCTTCAGCATCCAACAGACCTGTCCGCGCTGCGAAGGTGCGGGGAAGGTGGTCGAGAAGCCGTGTCACACTTGCCGCGGCGCAGGCCGCAAGGAGAAGACCAGCAAGATCAAACTCAAGATCCCTGCGGGCGTGGATACCGGTGCGCGTTTGCGTTCTTCGGGCAACGGCGAGGCTGGTGGGCGTGGCGGCAAGCACGGCGATCTTTACGTGGTGTTGCACGTGCGGTCACACGAGATTTTTCAGCGCGATGGCGATGACTTGATCTGCGAGGTGCCGATCAATTTCGTGCAGGCGACGCTCGGTGCGGAGGTGGAAGTCCCGACGATGAGCGGCCCTGCGCACATCCGCATTCCGGCTGGCACGCAGACCGGCACGATTTTCCGGCTCAAGGGGCGTGGGGTGAAAAATATCCAAGGCCACGGCACTGGCGATCAGCACGTGCGTGTCTCGGTCGAAGTGCCAACGCATCTCAACAGCGCCCAGAAAGCCAAGCTGGAAGAGTTCGCTGCGCTCTGCGATCCGAGTGTGAATCCTCGGGGCAAAAGCTTTTTCGATAAGGCGAAAACTTTCTTCAAGTGACCTGGCGGCGTAGTTGCTGAATGCAGCCTCGGCTCGGCTCTCTTCCCGGTAAAACTAATCTCGACTCAGCGCGCCCGCGCTTCGACCATTTGGGTATGCCGGTTAAGTATCATCCAACCCATCGTTTCTATCTGCCGACGGCGTCCAAGACCGGCGTGGAGATCATATTGGCCGAACGCGAAGCGCATCACGCCGCGCAGGTGTTGCGTGTGCGTGCGGGTGAACACGTGGCCGTGCTGGACGGTGCCGGTCTGGAATGCATTTGCGAAGTGCGCGAGGTGAGCAAGCGCACAGTGACGCTGACGGTCGTTGAACGGAAAATCCATTCCGCGCCCGCGGCACGCGTGACACTCGTGCAGGCGCTGACCAAAGCGAAGTCGTTCGACACCATTCTGCAGAAAGCCACCGAACTGGGCGCGACACGCATCGTGCCGCTGGCGGTAGAGCGCTCGGTGGCGCACGTGGACACAGCCGACGCCGTCGACAAGGTGGAGAAATGGCGCGCGACAGCCATCGAGGCGATGAAGCAATGCGGCTGGCCGTGGCTGCCACAGATTGAAGTGCCGCTGACGCCGAAAGCGTTCCTCGCGCGCTCAGAGATGCAGAGCGAACTCACGTTCCTCGCTTCGCTTCAACCGGGAGCGCGCCATCCGCGTGAACATTTCCAGGAATTCTTTCGCGAACATCAACGCCGGCCGGCATCGGTGGCGGTGTGGATCGGTCCGGAAGGTGACTTCACGCCCGCCGAGGTTGAGCTGGCGCTCGCGGCGGGTTCGCGGCCCATCACGCTTGGTCCGACGGTGCTGCGTGCCGACACGGCGGCGATCTACTCGCTCTCGGTCATCAGCTACGAACTCGCCGCGGTGCAGGGCTGAGGCGCGCGCGTCACTTCGGCGGCGCGGGCGGCGCGTTCAGCAATTCTTTGAAGGCAGGCAGTGATTGGAGGTTCGCGAAATTCGTGTCGCTCTGAAGAATTGCCCGCATGTTCTTCGCGGTGGATTGCGTGGCGAGGCGTTGGTCGCTGATCTGAATTGATTGGCGCAGCGACTGAAGCGTCGGCTCGAGTTTCCTCAAGGCATTCTGCACGAGCGCGAGGTCGTACAACACTTCGGGGCTGGTGGGATTCAGCGCGAAGAGACGGGTGAATACAGCCTCCTGTTTCGGCCAGTCACCGAGCATCCGATAAGCCTGACCCGCGGCCGTGAGTGAGAGGGCGTCGGCGTTCGGCGTCGCGGCGAGACGATCGATGATGGCGGTGGCTTTGGCGGGTTGCTGCAATTCGAGATAGAGCGTGAAGAGGCCGAGGGCGACCTTCACGTTCGTGGGGCTGCGGTTGTAAGCCTGCTCGTATTGCGCGAGGAGCGATTGGGCCTGGCCGGGGCTGGCCTGCTGCCGGATCGCTTGGAGCTGCCTGTGCAACTCGATGAGGTGGAGGTTGTCGCGGTCGAGCGAAAGCGCGGTGGCGGAGACCAACTCGGCGTCGTCGTAACGCTTGTGGTTCACGAGCATCGTCGTGTAGCGGTACACCAACTCGGGGCTGTACGGGCAGAACGCGAAGGCCTGTTTGTACGCGAAGTCGGCCTCCTTGAGCATGCTCTGATAGGCGGGCGATTCCTTGGCGAGTTGGCTTAGGCGCCATGTGTAAATGCCCGCGATGGCGGTGCGGAGTTTGGCGAAAGATTTTTGCGCGTCGTTGTCGCGAACGAACTTTGGGTCGCCGGTGAAGGCGTCGAAATTGCGCCGGCGATAGGTCTTTTCGGCGAACGCGG
>SIAT01000133.1 GCA_009691645.1 Pedosphaera sp.
CGATTGCGTTCGATCTGGCTCAGCATCGAGCGGCTGACTCCGGACGCCTTCGCCATGACATCGAGCGACCAGCCGCGCGCGGCGCGAAGCGCGCGCAGCCGGCGGCCCAGCGGCGGGGACGCAGGAGACTTGGAACCGGTTTTCTGCTTGAGCACGGCGTTCAATATACAGGAAAAAAATCTTGCATGTCGAACACCAATATTGTTCGATGAGTGCGGGGACTCCGCCGAACGATTCTCGGCGTTGCCTGGCAAACCATGAAAGCAATCGAATCCGGCTTTGAAAAACTCATCTTCTCCAGTCGCTGGCTTCAGGCCCCACTGTACGGCGGGCTGGTGGTCGCCGGCTGCCTGTATGCCTACAAATCGATGATCGAGCTGGGCCATCTGGCCATGGGCATCCATCTTCTCACCGAGGAAAAAGTCATGCTGAGCGTGCTGGGGTTGGTGGATGTGACCATGGTCGCCAACCTGTTGATCATGGTGATCATTGGGGGTTACTCCACCTTTGTTAGCAAGCTGGACCTGCGTGATAGCGAGGATCGGCCGGATTGGCTGCGCTCGGTGGATGCCGGCTCGCTGAAAGTGAAATTGGCCGGCTCGCTCGCGGGCGTCTCGGGCATTCACCTCTTAAAATCCTTTGTCGATATCAAGGAGCAAAAACCGGAGCACATACAGTGGCAGATCATCATCCATCTGGTCTTCCTCGCGTCCACGCTCTTACTTGCGGTGACGGAGTGGGTGCTTCACAAGACGCATCGCCATGACGGAGCCGCCGACTCTTAACCGGGGTAATCCACAAAGCGCGGACCATGAAAGCACTCGTCAAACTTCATTCCACGCCCGGCCTGTGGCTCGCGGATGTTCCTGAACCGAAGCTGGGCACCAACGACGTGCTCATCCGTGTGGACCGCACCGGCATCTGCGGGACCGACCTGCACATCTACAATTGGGATGCGTGGGCGCAAAAGACGATTCCGGTGCCGATGGTCGTCGGCCACGAATTCGTCGGCGAAGTGGTCGAGGTCGGCGCGAACGTTTCTGATTTCCATCCCGGCGAACTGGTCAGCGCCGAAGGCCACGTCGTCTGCGGGCGTTGTCGCAACTGTCTCGCGGGCCGGCGGCATCTTTGCAAGGACACCTCGGGCATCGGTGTGAATCGCCCTGGCGCATTCGCCGAGTTCATCGCCGTGCCGATGACGAATGTCTGGCATCATCAGCCGGACATTGACCGCGATGTCGCCGCGATCTTCGACCCTTTCGGCAACGCGGTGCACACGGCGCTGTCCTTCGACCTGCTCGGCGAGGATGTGCTGGTCACCGGCGCAGGCCCCATCGGCATCATGGGCGCGGCGGTCGCCAAGCACGCGGGCGCGCGCTTCGTGGTCGTCACCGACGTGAACGATTACCGGCTCAGCATCGCCAAACAGATGGGCGCGGACGTGACGGTGAATGTGCAGCGCGAGAACTTGCGCGACGTGCAGCAGCGCCTCGGTATGAAGGAGGGCTTCGATGTCGGCCTCGAGATGTCCGGCAACCCGGTGGCCTTCCGCGACATGATCGACAACATGTGTCACGGCGGAAAGATCGCGATGCTCGGCATTCCATCCGAGCCGATGCCCATCGACTGGAATAAAGTCATTTTCAACATGCTCACCCTCCGCGGCATTTACGGGCGCGAGATGTACGAGACGTGGTACAAGATGACCGTGATGATCGAGAGTGGTCTCGACATCCAGCCCGTCATCACGCACCGGTTCCACTACACCGAATTCGAGAAGGGCTTCCAAGTGATGAAGTCGGGCCAGTGCGGCAAGGTGATTTTACACTGGAAGGACTGACCTCACGCACGAGGGCGCGGGCCATGAACGAACCCCAACCACGCCAGCAACGCGCGCGCGCCATCCTCTATCTCATCGGCGACACGCCGCTCGTGCCGCTGCGTTTCGAGCCGGAGGGACTCATGATTCACGCCAAGAGCGAGTTCCTCAACCCCAGCGGCAGTATCAAGGACCGCCTCGCGAAGGGCGTATTGCTCGACGCCGAACAGCGCGGCCTGCTGCGCGCCGACTCGATTATCCTTGAATGCAGCAGCGGCAACACGGGCATCGCGCTGGCGATGGTCGGCGCCGCGATGGGTTATTCGGTGACGATTCTCATGTCATCGGGCGCCAGCGTTGAGCGGCGCAAGCTCATCCGCCAGCTCGGCGCGGACCTGATCCTTTTCGAAAGCGCGGGCCGCTACCAAACCGGCATCGAGATCTCGCGAGAGATGGCGGCGGAAGATTCACGCTATTTCCTCACGCGCCAGTTCGAAAACCCGCTCAATGTCGAGGACCACGAGCAGGGCACCGGCCTGGAAATTCTGCGACAGATCGGCGGCCCCGTGGACGCCTTCGTCAGCGGCTTCGGCACCGGCGGCACGCTGGCCGGCTGCGGCAAGGCCATCAAGCGCGCATGGCCGAACGCGCGGATTTGCGCGATGGAACCGGCAGAACAGGCGCTGCTCGCCGGCGAGTGCCCCTGCTGCCACTTCATTGAAGGCGTTGCCGATGGCTTCATCCCGCCGCTCCTCCGCGATGCCCCGCTCGACAGCCGCATCGAAGTCACCAGCGCCGAGGCGATGGCGATGACGCGTCGTCTGCATCGCGAGTTCGGGTTGCTCGTCGGAACTTCCTCCGGAGCGAACATCGTCGCCGCCCTTCGCCTCGCCGCAGAGCTGGGGCCGAAAGCGACCATCGTCACGTTGCTCTGCGACCGCGCCGAGCGTTACTTCAGCACGGCACTCTTTGATTTGCCCGGCGGCGAACAGACAGCGGCAGCGCGACCGATTGCATCCTAAATTATGTTCGGCACGATTCAAAACCACCTCGAGAAACAGCTCGGCGACATCCGCGCGGCGGGCACTTACAAGAACGAGCGCGTCCTCCAAACGCCGCAGGGCACGACCATTCGCGTCGCGGACGGCAAGCCCGTGCTGAATCTGTGCGCGAACAATTATCTCGGCCTCGCGCAGCATCCCGACGTGCGCGCGGCGGCGCACGCGGCGCTCGACCAGTGGGGTTACGGTTGCGCGAGCGTGCGTTTCATCTGCGGCACGCAAGTCATCCACAAAAAACTTGAGGCGAAGCTCACGGAGTTCCTCGGCACGGAGGACACGATTCTCTATGGCTCGTGCTTCGACGCGAACGGCGGTTTGTTTGAGACGCTGCTCGGCGAGCAAGACGCCGTCATCAGCGACGAACTCAACCACGCGAGCCTCATCGACGGCATCCGCCTCTGCAAAGCGCAACGCCACCGCTATCGCAACAACGACATGGCCGACCTCGCCGCGAAGCTGGCCGAGGCGAAGGCCGCGCGGTTCAAACTCATCGCCACCGACGGCGTGTTCTCGATGGACGGCACCATCGCCAACCTCGCCGCCATCTGCGACCTTGCCGACCAGCACGGCGCTCTCGTGATGGTGGACGACTCGCACGCCGTCGGCTTCATGGGCGCGCGCGGCCGCGGCACGCACGAGCACTGCGGCGTGATGGGCCGCGTGGATATCCTCACCGGCACGATGGGCAAAGCACTCGGCGGTGCGAGCGGCGGCTACACGAGTGGGCGGCGCGAGATCATCGAACTGCTGCGGCAACGCTCGCGCCCGTATCTTTTCAGCAACACACTCGCACCCGTCATCGCCGGCGCGACGCTAAAAGTGCTCGATCTGTTGGCCGAATCCAACGCGCTGCGCGACAAACTCGAAGCGAACACGAAGTTCTTCCGCGACGCGATGGGAACGGTCGGCTTCAACGTGCAGCCCGGCACACATCCGATTTGCCCTGTGATGTTCGGAGATGCCGCGCTCGCCACACGCGTCGCCGACGCGATGCTCGCGCACGGCGTTTACGTCATCGGTTTTTCCTATCCGGTCGTGCCGCAGGGCCAAGCGCGCATCCGCTGCCAGATTTCCGCCGCCCACTCGCGCGAGGAGTTGGAGAATGCGGTGAGCGCATTTGCCGCAGTGAAAAAGGAACTCGGATAATGAACATGGCCCGCATCGCCGTCGTTTTCGTTTCACTCGCGTGGTGGGTCATTCTCCCCGCTTCGGCGCAAACCGCCACGCCGCCTGCGAAGGCCGCACGTTCGGTGCATCTGGGTTATCCCGCGCCGAAGGCGACGATGTTTTACACGGAGATGGTGGTCGAGGAATCGGTCAACGGCAGTTACTTCATGGCGGCGGGCTGGAACACGGGCTACTTCGGCATCCAGCAACTCGGCTCGACGACGAACAAGGTCGTCATCTTCTCCGTGTGGGATCCGACGAGGGGCGACGATGCGAAGGCCGTGCCGCTGGAGAAACGCGTCGAGTTGCTTCACGAAGGCGAGGGCGTGCGCATCCGGCGATTCGGCGGCGAGGGCACGGGCGGCCAGTGCATGGCGCCGTTTGCGTGGAAGATCGGCGAGACGAATCGCTTTCTCGTGCGCGCCGAAGTGCAGGGCGCGAAGACGGCTTACACCGCGTGGGTTTGGCGCGGCGATCGGAAGGACTGGTGGAAGCTCGCCACGTTCCGCACGCAGACGGGCGGCCAGTCGTTGACCGGGCTTTATTCGTTCGTCGAGGATTTCCGGCGCGACACGAAGAGCGCGACCGAACGCCGCCGCGCGCGTTTTGGCAACGGCTGGGTGCAAACCGTCGCGGGCGAATGGATCCCGCTGACGAAGGCGCGTTTCACGGCGTCGTCCGCCGAGTGGGAAGCGAAGGAAACGATAGACGCCGGCGTTGTGGACGGTTGGTTTCGTCTCGCGACCGGTGGCGCGACGAAGGCGACTCGGCCACTTGACTCGCGCATCGAATTACCCGAGGTGCAGCGGAAGCCACCGCAGCTAGACTTGCTCGAGCGTTGACCATGTCGCCGGAGGATTCAGTGCCAGAGTGGATCGAGCAAGCCATCGCACTGGCCCGCGCATTGCAGTCACGCGCGACCGAATTGCAGACGCCTGCCGAGCAGCGCCAGCAGGCAGAGCTGGACCGCATGCTTCAGACGCCTGCGGACAAAGTCACACTCGTCCAGCTTACCGATCAGGCCTTTCGCTGCCGCGCCGCCGCACGCACGGCCGATCATCTCACGCACATCCTCGACGTGCAGGGCGTGCCGCGATTTTTCAGCCCGCTTGACCGCGCCCTGTTGCGTGGCTTCCAGA
>SIAT01000134.1 GCA_009691645.1 Pedosphaera sp.
CCAAACTAGCTGTAAAAGGCCTTCACCGGTCGCGTCCTGCTGATCCGGTTTCGTGGCTTCGCCGTGTGACCTTCGATCTCACTGGCCTGCCCCCTACGCCGGAGGAGGTTGCTGCGTTTGTGAAGCATCCAGATCATGCAGCCACGGTGGATCTCCTGCTCGCATCTCCGCGCTATGGCGAGCGCTGGGCGCAGCATTGGCTCGACGTGGTGCGCTATGCGGACACGCATGGCTTCGAGGTGAACACGGAGCGTCCGAATGCGTGGCCGTATCGCGATTACGTCATCCGTGCCTTCAACAACGACACGCCGTATGATCGCTTCATCAAGGAACAGATCGTGGGTGATGCTCTGGGCGAGGACGCAGCAACGGGCTTCCTCGTCACCGCTTCGGTATTGCTGCCCGGGCAGATCGGCAAAGATGAGCCGTCGAAGCGGCTCGCGCGGCAGGATTCACTGGATGAGATCGTGAACAACATCGGCCAGACCTTTCTCGGCCTGAGCGTCGGCTGCGCACGCTGTCACGATCACAAGTTTGATCCGATCAGCGCGAAGGACTACTACGCCATGCAGGCCATCGTCGCGGGTGTGGAATACGGCGACCGTCCCCTGCGGACACCGGAAGCCGAAGCGGCACGCAAGGAGGCCCAGAAGCACAAGGGGCGGCTGGCGCACATCGACATGGCGCTCACCCGGTTCGTTCCGCTCGCGAAATCCGGCGCGGAACGTCCGATGGTCAACGCCCGCGAGAACGTGGATCGTTTTACACCGGTGAAGGCCAGCCGCGTGCGCTTCACCATCCGCGAGACAAACAACCTCGAGCCCTGCATCGATGAACTCGAGGTCTTCAACTCCGATGGCGAGAACGTCGCGCTCAACGCTGCGGTGGCCGTGTCCGGTGAGAACGTGACCGCCAACACCCATGAGCAGCGTTTTGTGAACGACGGGAACTACGGCAACTCGCGAAGCTGGATGTCGAACGAGGAGGGCAAAGGCTGGGTCGTCATCGAGTTTGCACGCGAACAGCGCATCGAGCGCGTGGTGTGGGGCCGCGACCGCGAGGGGAATTTCAAAGACCGGCTTGCGACGGATTACCTCATCGAAGTGGCCGATGCCGCTGGCGGGTGGCACACGGTCGCGGACGCGGGCGACCGGCAGAAGTTTGTTCCGAAGGCCACGAAGCCCGTCGCCTTTTCCACCAAAGGACTCAGCAAGGCGGAGGCATCGGAGGCTGCGGCGCTGATGAAGGAAAAGAACTCGCTGGATGCGACACTCCTGGCGGCAGAAAACGCGCAGCGGGTTTTTGCCGGAACCTTTCGTGCGCCCGACGAGATCCATCTGCTCAATCGCGGCGATCCCGAACAGCCGAAGGAGGAAGTCATCCCTGCCGTGCTCAGCACGCTTGGCGACGTGAAGCTGGAAAAGCAAACGCCCGAGCAGCAGCGGCGGGCCGCGCTTGCCGACTGGATCGCCAGCTCCCAAAACCCGCTCACTGCCCGCGTGATGGTGAATCGCATCTGGCAGGGCCACTTCGGCACCGGCCTCGTGCAGACGCCCAGCGACTTCGGCAACAACGGCACGAAGCCCACGCATCCCGAACTGCTCGACTGGCTTGCGGGCGAGTTCATCCGCAGCGGATGGAGCGTGAAGCACATGCATCGGCTCATCGTGCTGAGTGAGAGCTATCGGCAGTCCTCGGCATCCAATGACCAAGCCGCTGAAAAGGATTCCGACGTGCGCCTTCTCTGGCGCTTCCCCTCCCGCCGTCTCGAAGCAGAAACCATCCGCGACTCCATGCTGGCGGTGAGCGGCCAACTCAATCTGAGGATGCATGGCCGTGGCTACGACCTCTTTGACAAACGCGGTGGCCTCAGCGGCTTCAATCCCATCGAGACATCCACACCTGAGAACCAGCGCCGCATGATTTACGCGCACAAAGTCCGCCGCGAACCGGAGGCTGTCTTTGGAGCCTTTGATTGCCCCGATGCAGGTCAAAGCACCGCCGCCCGACGTGCCAGCACCACACCCATCCAGGCGCTGAATCTCTTCAACAGTCGTTTCACGCTCGATCAATCCGAAGCCTTTGCCTCTCGCGTGAAGAAGGAAGCGGGCGACGACATCGCCCGACAAATCCGCCTCGCATACCAGTTCGCCCTCAATCGCAAACCTACTGACGAAGAGCTGGATGACACCATTCCCACCGTCAAAAAGCATGGACTCACCGCGCTCTGCCGCGCCTTCTTCAACAGCAACGAGTTCCTCTTCCAGCCATGAAACACCGCGCCGAACATCTCTCCATCGCAGGCCGAGCCTTGCTTGATCGCCGCCAGTTTCTATCGAATAGCGCCACCGCGCTCGGCTCCATCGCGCTGACGAATCTACTCGGGTTCGATGGCTTGCTCGCCGCAGAGAACCACGGCCCGCTCATCGACCCCGCCCATCCGTATGCGCCGAGACAGTCGCATTTTCCTGGGAAGGCGAAGAACGTCATCGTCATCTTTTGCGCCGGTGCGGTCAGCCAGCTTGAGACGTGGGACTACAAGCCCGAGCTGATCAAGTGGGACGACAAACCTTTGCCCGGCGGACCTGCCGTTACCTTCCAAGGGCCGGCTGGAAATCTCGCACGGCCCCAATACGAGTTTCGTCCGCGCGGCCAGACCGGCAAGTGGGTGAGCGACATGATCCCGCATCTCGCGGAACACACGGACGACATCGCGTTCGTGCATTCGCTCACCAGCAAGTCGAACACACATGGCCCGGCGGAAAACTTCCTCTCCACCGGCTTCGTGCTCGATGGCTTCCCATCGCTCGGCTCGTGGGTGACGTATGCTCTGGGGAACGAGAGCCAGGAGCTGCCCTCGTATGTTGCCATCCCCGATCCGCGGGGCGTGCCGCAAAACGGTGCCAATAACTGGGGGCCAGGGTTCCTACCCGCAGCGTTCCAAGGCACCACGATGAGTTCCAAAAACCCAGTCCGCCATCTCGCTGCCACTGGTGTCTCCAGGGATGCCGACCAAGCCGCACGCTCGCTTTTACAAAAGATGAACGCACGCCATCTCGAAGCGCATCCCGGCGACAGTAAGCTCGCCGCCCGCATCGCCAGCTATGAACTCGCGGCGCGCATGCAGCTCAGCGTGCCCGAAATCAATGACCTCAGCACCGAGCCCGCGCACATCCTGAAAAGCTACGGTGCCGACGACACGCAAAACCCTGACAAAGCCGCCTTTGCCAAAAACTGCATTCTCGCCCGCCGCCTCATCGAAAAAGGCGTGCGTTTTGTGCAGCTCTTCAACGGAGCGTATGCCAGCGGCGGCAAGCTCAACTGGGACGGTCACAGTGCGCTCAAGGAGCAATACGACGTCCATAGCCGCATCCTCGACCAACCCGCCGCCGCCCTCATTCGCGACCTCAAACAGCGCGGCCTGCTCCAAGACACCCTCGTCGTCTGGTGCACCGAGTTTGGCCGCATGCCCTTCTTCCAAAAGGGCGCGAAGGGCCGCGATCACAACCCCGACGGCTTCACCTGTTGGCTCACCGGCGCCGGCGTGAAGGCGGGTGTGAGCCACGGTCGCACCGACGACCTCGGGCAAAAGGCGGTTGAGGACATCCATCCGCTCTATCACTTCAACGCCACGATCCTCCACCTGCTCGGCCTCGACTTTCGCAAGCTCAGCTTCGAGCACAACGGCGACCAGCGCCGACTCACGAACGTAGAGGGCAAAGTAATCCGCGAGTTGCTGGCTTAACACAATTTACCCAACGGGGAGAATCATCGAAATGAATCGCCTAGCCTTTCTCGCTTTCATCCTGCTCGCGGTCACTCGATTGTCCGCCGTGCCTGTGCCGCTTTTTGACGGCAAGACGTTCACCGGCTGGGAGGGCGACACGGCGAAAACGTGGCGCATCGAGAACGGCGAGATCGTCGCCGGCAAACCGGAGGTAAAGCAGCCGCGCAATGAGTTTCTCTGCACCACGCGCAATTACTCCGACTTTGATCTGCGTCTCGAATACCGGCGCGGTGAGAACAATGGCGGCATCCAATTCCGCAGCGAGCGGGTGCCGAATCACCACGAAGTCAGCGGCTATCAGGCGGACTTTGCGCCGGGCATTGATGGATGCCTCTACGACGAGTCGCGGCGGAACCGGTTCCTCGCGGTGTTTGGCGTGGCGGATGTGGATCTCGCAAGCGAGGCGGGACGTCCGGGTGCTTTGATCAAGCGGGCGCTCGATTCAAAGGCGGAGAATGCGAAGAAGCTCGGGATTGCCGAGTGGAACCACTACCGCATCCGCGCGGAAGGGCCGCGCATCCGGCTTTGGATCAATGATGTGCTCACGGTGGACTTCACGGAGAAGGAAGCGGGCATCCCGCGCACGGGAAAAATTGCCATTCAGATCCACGGCGGCGCGACGGAGATTCGCTACCGGAATATCACCATCGAGGAACTGGACGCGAAGCCTCCGCCCGCGCCGGCGAAGAAGGGTGCATCTACGCTCATGCCGCGCGACGTCATCGCACTCACCGGTGGATCGAATATCGAGCGCACGCGCTTCAATGGCTTCCTGCAAACGCAACTCGTCGCGTCGAAGCCGGAGCCGGGGATCAAGGTGCGCAACTTTGGCTGGGAAGGCGACACGGTCTTCGAGCAGTGGCGCGACGGGGGAAACGTCGAGCAGCTCGACGAGAAACGCCAGGTGGACGAGCGCTACCAGCAACGGTTGAGCGGCTCCACGAGCTGGCGGCAGCAGCGTGACTCGCGGGCCGAAACTGCACGGTCAAAGCGTCCGCACCGCCCGCTGGCGCTTCACGCGCTGGAGCGACGGCGCGCAGGAACTCTACGACCACAGCAACGACCCGGAGGAGAATAGCGACGTCTCTCAAGCGAATCCCGGAGTCGCAGCGACGCTTGCCGCCATGTTAAAAACCCTGCCGCCCTATCCGCCAACGCCATGAAAAAACTCCTCCTCACCCTCTTGCTCGGAGTCACGCTTGCCGCTGCCCACGCCGCACCCGCGCAGCCGAACATCGTCATCATGCTCGTGGATGACATGGGCGTGATGGATACCTCGGTGCCGTTCCTCACCGACGCGGATGGCAAGCCCAAGCGCTATCCGCTCAACGACTATTACCGGACGCCGAACATGGAGCGCCTCGCGGCGCGCGGGATTCGCTTC
>SIAT01000135.1 GCA_009691645.1 Pedosphaera sp.
GAGTGCATCAACAACTGCAAGTACTGCGGTTTCTCGCGCGACAACGCGATCCTGCGCGTGACGCTCTCGGTGGACGAAGTGCGCCGCGAAGCGCGCGCGCTGGCCGCGCAGGGTTTTCGCAACATCCTGATCGTCGCGGGCGAACATCCGAAGTTCGTCTCCAACGGCTACATGGCCGAATGCGTCGCCGCGTTGCACGAGGAAATCCCGAGCCTCTCGCTCGAAGTCGGCCCGATGGAAACCGAGGACTATCGCCCGCTCGTCGCCGCCGGCGCCGAGGGATTGGTGGTTTATCAGGAGACGTACGATCGGAACATTTACGCGGAAATGCACACCGCCGGACCGAAACGGAATTTCGATTGGCGGCTCGAAACGCCCGAGCGGGCGTACGCCGCCGGTTTCCGGCGGCTCGGCATCGGTGCATTGTTCGGCCTCGCAGACTGGCGTGCGGAAGCCATCGCCGTGGCGGCGCACACCGATTATCTCCTGCGCCACTGCTGGAAATCGCAGGTGACGATTTCGTTGCCGCGCCTGCGTCCGTGCGCAGGCGAGTTCCAGCCGCTCACGAACCTCGCCGACCGCGAACTCGTGCAGCTCGTCTGCGCGCTGCGCCTCTTTCTGCCGGACGTCGGCATCGTCCTCTCCACGCGCGAACCCGCGAAACTGCGCGACGGCCTGCTGCCGCTCGGCATCACGATGATGAGCGCGGGCAGCCACACCGAGCCGGGCGGTTACACCGGTGCGGGGAAAGAGAACATTCACAAGACCGAACGCGGTCGCATTGTGGAACTGGCGGAGAACTCCAGCGAATGGGCCGCGACCAATGGACGCGCCACCAACGCCACCGGTCAGTTCGACATCGCCGATGAACGTTCGCCCGAGGAAGTCGCCGCGCTCATCCGCCGACTCGGCTACGAACCGGTCTGGAAAGACTGGGATGCAGCGCTCACGGCGTAGCGGGCTTTCGAATCGAATCTTCAATCGCCACACAGCGTGAGTCAGCAAATCATCATCGCCAACGGCCAGCCAGTCGCCTCCGCGCTTCCCTGCTCCATCGAGGAATTTCTCATCACGCAGAAACAACTCCCGCGCAGCATCGTCGTCGAACACAACGGCGAGGCCGTCGCGCCCTCTGAATTCACCAAGCGAATGCTCGCATCCGGCGACCGCCTGGAAATCGTGCGCATCGTTGCAGGCGGGTGAACGATTGAAAGACGTTGAGGGAAACTAACGCTTTCTTCCCATCTCGTTTGGATTTCATTTCTCCCCGATAAAGACTTGTCGCCGCACGCCGTGCTCGCGAATAATGAGGGCATTATGACGAGAAGCTTCGACTGGTTTTATCGCGCTGCAATGTTCGGCCTCGCCGCCTTGCTCTGTTGGTCCATCTTGGCCTCGGCGCAGACGGCCACCAACTCGACCGCCAACACAAACGCACCGACTGTCACGAAAACGAACGTGGCGGTCAGCACGGCTATCGCGCGCAAGTTCTTCCGCGGGACGAAGGCGACGGCGGAAACCAAAGCATCCGAATCCGAGCGCGGCTACCTCACCTTCGGTCTCGATGAGATCGATCCGCTCGTCGAGAACAAGTTCCTCGGCGTGCCGCTCTGGCAGTATCTCGCCTCGCTCATCTACATCCTGCTCGCGTTTTACGCCGCGCGCTTCATCAACTTCATCACCACGCGTTATCTGAAGCAGTGGGCGGCGAAGAGCGAGACCACGCTTAACAATCTGCTCATTGATTTGTTGCAAGGACCGGTGAGGGTCGTCGCCTTCGTCGTACTGCTGCACATCGGCCTGCGCGTATTCACGTGGCCGGACTGGATTGTGGAATGGCTTTCCAAGGGACTCCAACTCGTCGTGGCCGGCTCCGTCACATACATGACGCTCAAGTTGGTGGACGCGCTCGTGAACTACTGGAAGGGCCGTCCTGCCACCGAGACCGACCGCCACTTCGACGAGATGTTGTTCCCGTTTCTGCGCAAGGTGCTCAAGGCCTTCGTCCTTCTCATTGCAATACTTCTTACGGCACAGAATCTCGGGTTGAACATCACCAGCCTGCTCGCCTCGCTCTCCGTCGGCGGCCTCGCGCTCGGCCTCGGCGCGCAGGACACACTCGCCAACATGTTCGGCGCCGTCTCCATCTTCCTCGATAAACCGTTCCGTGTCGGCGACGTCATCAAACTCGGCGAAGTGACGGGCTCCGTCGAATCCATCGGCATGCGCAGCACGCGCCTCCGCAATCTCGACGGTCATCTTGTCACCATTCCGAACAAGCAGATGGCCGCGGCCACCATCGCCAACATCTCACGCCGGCCGAGTATCAAGGCCGAGATGAACTTCGGCATCACCTACACAACGCCGCAGGCGAAGCTGAAGCGCGCGCTCGCCATCCTCGAGGAGGTTTATCGCAAACATCCGAAGACCCAGGACGTCTGGATCAACTTCAACAAATTCGACGACAGCGCGCTCAACCTCAACGTCGTTCACTGGTGGAATGGAGACGGAATAAAGGATCACCTCGTCGGAACAAAGGATCACCTCGCCGGAATGCAGGAGCTGAACCTCGCCATCAAGGAACGCTTCGAGCAGGAGAATATCGAATTCGCTTTCCCGACCCAGACGCTCTACGTGCGGCAGGAGAAAAAGCCGTAACGCCACGCCGAAGTTCGTCCGTCACTTCTGCGGACCGAACAGCAGGTAACAACCTACGGCCACGAGGAAGCCGCCGAACGCGCGTTTCAAATCATCGACCTGCAACCGTGTGACCAACCACGCGCCGAGATAACTGCCAGCGATCGCTGTCGGCACGAGCGACGCGGCCGTGGGCCAGTGGATGTTCGAGAGAGCGGGGTCGGACTTGTAATGCTTGAATGCCCCGATCAGCGCCGTCGGGATGATAACGACCAGCGACGTGCCGATGGCCTGCTTGATGTCGCGGATTGGTGGGCTCATCAGAAAGAACATCGCCGGCACCATCACGATGCCGCCGCCCACGCCGAACAACCCGCTCGCCACGCCGCCCACCAGACCGATCACTCCCGCGATCACGTATTGCATCTTCCGATGATGCCCATCCCCCGCCCACGCGGCAACTTTTCCGTTGGCTGCACGGCAGGATGCGCTAGCCTGTGAACAGCAATGACGGCTTTTGAAAATCCGGCGCTCGCCGCCTTCGTCGCGCAACTCGGCGAGAAACTCGTCTTCGCGCAGGTGTTGATCCGACGTGCCGGCACAGGTTTCACCCTGCGCCACATTGGAGACACCGATGTATCTGGTGAAACATTACGTGCCGTGACAATCGAAGCTTTGCACGCCTTCGCACAAACCACCGAGGCGGGTGCTTTTCGCCCGCTCAAGTCCGCGCCCAATCTCCCGCGCGGCTGGCACACGCATGCCGCAAACAGTGTAGAACTCGGCACAGCACTCGACCGTCTGTATCCCGGTGCGGTTGCTGATTGGTTCGCCTCACGCATGGCACAGCCACCAGTCACGAACTACCGGGAGTTCACCTCTCGTCAAACGGGAATGTACCGCGTCACGACATTTCCCGACGACAGACGCGCCGAGCAAATCACACGGGCCTGCTGCGATCCTCGCTTCTGTCTCAAGTGCCGACTCTGGATTGTGCCCGGACTCGCTCCCGATACACAGAACAACAAGAGCCTCATCCCCTGCCTCGAACCATGCGCGCTGTTACTGGAGTTCGCGCGTAAAGTCGTGCGACTGGAACAGCAAGGCAATCTGCCCGACAGCATCTCGTCCGAAGACACGCGAGGGATGCAGGAGAAGTTGGACCAGCCGACTTCAAGTGGGCGCGAAGCCGATTTTGAATCACCGGAAAACCCACGCCGGATTGCTCTGTTGCTGCAATTGCCGGGGCGCGACTAATGACTTGTTTCCATCCCGCGCCCTTTCTATTCTCATCACAACCGATATGAAATACTTCTCTCTCTCCACGTTGATTGCGCTTTGCGCCATCGCGCTGTTTCCCATCACTTCGACGCTGCGTGCGGCGGATGCGGAAAAGGACGACATCAAGTTCAGCTCACGCGCACGCGAAGTGGTGAAAGCCTCGCGTGCGAAGTCCTCCGATGGCAAGGCCGCGATGCTGGAGGAGTTCGAGAAGGGTGCGCGCGCCTTGGTGAAGGAGTTCCCGAAACGCCCGGAGCCGCTTGCGATGCTGCTCGAGGTGGCGGAGAACAGCGAACCGGAGAAGGCGCGCAAGTTGCTCGCCGAAATCATCAAGATCAGCTCGGGTGAAATCAAGGAAGCCGCCGAGGGACTGTTCAAAAAACTCGATGCGGTGGGCAAGCCACTGGCGCTGAAATTCAAGGCCAACGACGGCCGCGAAGTGGATCTCGCGAAGATGCAGGGCAAAGTGGTGCTGGTGGATTTCTGGGCCACATGGTGCGGTCCGTGCGTGGCGGAGTTGCCGAACGTGAAGGCCGCCTACGACAAATTCCACGGCAAGGGATTTGAGATCGTTGGCATCAGCTTCGACAAAGACTTTGAGAAACTGAAGAAGTTCACGGAAGAACACAAGATGGCGTGGGCGCAGTACTGCGACGCGAAAGGGTGGGAAGGCAAGTACGCCGCCGAGTTCGGCATCACCGGCATCCCGACGATGTGGCTGGTGGACAAGAAGGGCAACCTCCGCCATCTCGAAGCGCGTGACGGCCTCGCTGACAAGGTGGAGAAACTGCTCGCCGAGAAGTAAGCAATGGAGTGGCTCACGAACCTTTTGGTGCCGGGCGGCAGGTTCCTCGGCATCGAGTGGAACACATGGAAGGTCGTTGGCTGGATCGGCAACACCGTCTTCTTCTCCCGCTTCATCGTCCAGTGGTATGCGACGGAGAAACGGAAGCAGGTGGTGGTGCCGGTGGCCTTCTGGTGGCTGAGTTTGGTGGGCTCCTTCACCCTGCTGTCCTACGCGCTCTTCTACAAAAAGGATTCGGTTTTCATCTTCGCCTACGCGTTCACGTGGATCCCGTACATCCGCAACCTCGTCATCCAGCGCCGACACGCGAAAGCGCACATTGATTGTGTTAAGTGCGATTTCACGGCCACGCCCGACGCACGCTTCTGCTCCCAGTGCGGCGCGCC
>SIAT01000136.1 GCA_009691645.1 Pedosphaera sp.
GGCGGCCGGCCGAGCCTCGGCGCGTGGGCCAGCTACGGTCTCGGTACGGAGAACACGGATTTGCCCGCGTTCGTCGTGATGCAGGATAATCAATCCAGCGTCGTGAACGGCCCGCGCAATTGGGGCGCCGGTTTCATGCCCGCACTGTATCAGGGCATCCGGTTGCAGGGCGGCAACGAGCCGATCCCGAACCTCCGCACGCCCGAGGGCGTCACCGAGGCCCAGCAGCGCGGCAAGCTCGACTTCCTCAACCAACTCAACCGCGACTTCGCCGCCGCGCATCCCGAGCAGAGCGAACTCGAGGCGCGCATCGCCGGCTACGAACTCGCCTTCCGCATGCAGGCCACCGCCCCCGAGTCCGTGGATCTCTCAAAGGAAACCGAGGCGACCCAGAAACTTTACGGCCTCGACCAGAAAGAGACGGCCACGATGGGCCGGCTCTGCCTGCTCTCGCGCCGGATGGTCGAGCGCGGCGTGCGTTTCGTGCAGCTTTATCACGGTGCCGGCAGCAAATGGGATGCGCACGCGAATATCGAGAAGAACCACACCGAGCTTTGCCGCGCGATGGATTTGCCTGTGGCCGGCCTGCTGCGCGATCTGAAATCACGCGGGCTGCTCGACTCGACGCTCGTCGTCTGGGGCGGCGAGTTCGGCCGCACGCCGATGAGCGAGAAGGGCGATGGACGGGACCACAACCCGACTGGGTTCACCATGTGGATGGCCGGCGGCGGCGTGAAAGGCGGTCAGGTGATCGGCGAGACCGACGAGGTGGGATTGCACGCCGTGAAAGACCGCCTGCACGTGCATGATTTACACGCCACCATCCTCTGGCTGCTCGGCCTCGACAACATGGGCCTCGTGTATAAGCACAAGGGCCGTCCTGAGCGCCCGACCCTGAACGAGGGCGAGCCGTATAAGAAGATCGCGGGTTGAGAAACGCCGCGATGGTTCGGGTCAGTTTCCTGGCTTTTTCGGATCGAGGAAAACGAGCTTCACTCCGCCCGGTTTGGGCTGTGGATTGAGGCTGTCCACAAGATTGCCACTCGTTTTGACGCCCACTGCAACGGGAGCGGGCGCAACCGCGGCCGGCGCGCTTTGCGTGGTGTTGGCGGGATCGAGCGCGGAACGGAGAGCGCCCTCCACGAGCTGTGCGCAATGGATCTTCATCGGCGGCAGCGGACCCAGTTCGCCGGCGAGCTCCTCGGTCTTGAGCGCGAGGGCCTCCTCGGCTGTCTTGCCGCGGATCAGTTCGGTGGCGAGGCTGGCCACGGCGATGGCCGTCTCGCAGCCGAAGGATTGGAACGTGGCGCGGTCGATCACCTTGCGGCCGTTCTGCTCCTTGAACTTCACCCACATCCGCAGCATCTCGCCGCAGTCGGAATTGCCGACGGTGCCGATGGAATCGGCGTCGGCCATCTCGCCGAGGTTCTTCGGATCGCGCAGTGCCTCGGTGATTTTCTTCTGCAAATCAGCGTCCATAAAAGCTGCCTTCAATCGCGCGCGCGTCGGTCACTCCAAACGGTAGCGCGGGATTTTATCATCCACCTCCTGCGACCAAGCATCCATCCCGCCGCGCAGGGCGCGGACATGCGTCAAACCGTGGCCGAGGAAATAAGCGGCGGCGTCGAGCGACTTCTTCCCTTGATGATCCAAGAGGACGAACAGCTCGTCCTTCGGCCAACGACCCATGGCTTCGTGCATCAGCTCCTGCGTGAAGAAAACCGCACCCTCGATGCGCGCGGCCTCGTGTTCCTCACGCGAGCGGATGTCGAGCAGCTTCACCGCGGGCTGATGCTGGCGCAACGCGGCAAGCTCCTTCGGCTCGATGAGAATCTGCTTGTCCTGCTCGTGGCTGGATTGGATGTGCGCCAGCACTTCGGAGACGACGAGGTGATTGTTGCGTTCGCAGACCTGCTCAAGCGTCTCCTCCTGCTGGAAGCCGCAACTCGAACAGCCGCCGACATGATATTTGCGGAAGAGCGCGCGTTGCGCGCCGGGATAGGCGGCCAGCACGTCGCGCATCGGGCTCCCGGATGAAATGGTTTCGCTCAAAATCACGCCTTGATGTAACCATGGATGGACGCCGATAGACACGGTTTTCTCAACTCAACCGGAACGGATTCTCTCCCCTCGTGAACCAAAACCACCAAGCCCACGACCCGCACAAGCCAGCCCGAGCCTTCAGCACTCGATCTCTCCTCGAGGGACGGAGAGGTCAAAGCTTGCGTGAGCGGTGGCTTGGATGGATTGTCGCGCGGTCATTGACTGGCTTGGAAGAAATCGTCGCTTGCAACCATCGCTCACACTCCATCCCATTGGCTTCATCACCACGCACAAGCAGGTGAAGTTTCAGGCGCTGCACCAGCCCGCCGAGGAGCAGTCGGAGCAAAACGTCTTGGAGCTGTTGCCGGAGCCGGGCTACCAGCAGGCATTGCAGGATCTCGCTGGATTTTCGCGCGTCTGGCTCCTTTGGTGGTTTCATCGCAACGAGTCGTGGCGCCCACTCGTGTTGCCGCCTCGCGGGCCGGCGCAGCGCCGCGGCCTCTTCGCCACACGCTCGCCCCATCGCCCCAATCCGCTCGGCCTCACGCCGGTGCAATTGCTCGGAATCGAAGGCCGCCGGCTCCTGCTCGGCCCGTGTGATCTGGTGGATGGCACGCCCATCTTCGACATCAAACCCTACATCGCCGCCTACGATGCCTTTCCCGAGGCGGATAACGGCTGGATGGAGGAGGTCGAATCCGCACTGAGAGGGCCGCCGAAGTTCGCGGTGCGGTTCGCGGCGTTGGCCGTGACACAGGCGGAGTGGTTGTTTGAAAACTGGAAAATTGATTTCCGCCCGCGCCTGATTGAACTGCTCGCCATTGACCCATCGCCCCATCGCACCCGCCGCATCCGGCGCCGCGGCGCCGCGCTGTTTACCATCGGCTGCGGCGGATGGCGCGCGGTCTTTTCGGTCGCGGAAGAAGTGGTGACCGTGCTGGTGCTGGAACCGGGCTACCCGCTGCGATTCTTGAACAACCCCGATTACGAAGCCCTGCCCGATCGCGAGGCGCAACTCGCCTGCTGGGGCCGCTGGCCGGAGTAACTGCACTGATTGGAAGTGCGCCCGCCGTTCAAGCTCCGAAGAACTTCTGAATTTCCTGCAACACCTCGATGAACCGGTCCACTTCGGATTTCGTGTTGTAAAAGTAGAAGCTGGCGCGCGCGGTGGATTCGACGCCGAGCTTCTTCATGAGCGGCTGATTGCAATGGTGGCCGCCCCGCAACGCCACGCCGTACTGATCGGCCACGGTCACGAGATCGTGCGCGTGCACGTCCTTCAGCAGGAAACTCACGAGACCGGCGCGGCCGGTCTTCGGCCCGAAGATCCGGATGTTCCTGAACTCCACTAACCGCTCGTACGCGTACTGCGCGAGGGCCTGGTCGTGCGCGAAGATCTTGTCGCGGCCGGCGGCGTCGAGATAATCCATCGCGGCGTGCAGGCCGATGGCGCCGGAGATGTTCGGCGTGCCGGCCTCGAACCGGTGCGCGGCCTGCTTGTAAGTGGTCTTGTGGAAATCCACCGTCACGATCATCTCGCCGCCGCCCTGATAAGGCGGCATGTCGGCAAGGCGCTCGGCGCGGGCATACAACACGCCGATGCCGGTGGGCCCGCAAATCTTGTGGCCGGAGAACGCGAGGAAATCGCATCCGATTGCCTGCACATCCACCGGCAGATGGCCGACGCTTTGCGCGGCGTCCACGAGCGACACGATGCCGAGCGTGCGGGCCTTCGCGCAGAGTTCGGCCACGGGGTTCACCGTGCCGAGCGTGTTCGAGATGTGCGTCAGCGCGAGCAGCTTCACCTCGTGCGTGAGGAGCGAATCGAGTTTCGCCAGATCGAGCAACCCCTCGTCGCCGGTGATGGGGACGTAGCGGAGCTTCGCACCGCTGCGCTCGGCGAGGAGCTGCCACGGCACGATGTTGCTGTGATGCTCCATCTCCGTGAGCAGGATGACGTCGCCGGCCTTGAGAAACTTCCCGCCCCACGCATTCGCCACGAGGTTGATCCCCTCGGTGGTGCCGCGGGTGAAGATGATTTCCTCGCTGCTGCGGGCGTTGATGAATTTCGCGGCGCATTCACGGGCGGCTTCGAAGGCATTGGTGGCGCGGTTGCTCAGTTCGTGGATGCCGCGGTGAACGTTCGCATTGTCGCGCTCGTAGTAATGGCGGAGCGTGCCGAGCACGGCGCGCGGCTTCTGCGACGTGGCGGCGTTGTCGAGATAAACGAGCGGATGCCCGTGGACTTGTTGGTCGAGAATCGGGAAATCAGCGCGGAGGGCGGCCCAGTCTGGAGTCGATGAAGGCATGGCAATCAAGGTTTAGCCACAGATGGGGCTTTATCGAGAGGGCAGGACAGCAGGAGTGGAATGGAGGCGGCTTCGGATCTGCCGCTTCCTCCCGCCCTGCTTTCCTTATCTGTGGTCAATCCGTGTTTCATCTGTGGCTAAAGAATCGGCTCACATCAATCCCAGTTGAAGCTTTGCAGCCTCGCTCATCATGTCCCGGTTCCACTGCGGTTCCCAGACGAGATCGACATTGGCTTCATCAATGCCCTCGATGCAGAGGAGCTTGTTCTGAACGTCCTGCTGAATCGTCGGGCCCATGCCGCAACCGGGCGCGGTGAGGGTCATCTTCACATTGGCTCGATAACTATCCTGACCGAGCGAGTCGAACTCGCAGGCGTAAACGAGGCCGAGATCCACGACGTTCACCGGGATTTCCGGATCGTAGCATGTCTTCATCTGGGCCCACGCCTGCTTCTCCAATTCCTCGCGCGTGGAAGCCTTGCCGGCCTTCTCGGCAGGCGTTGGTTCACGCTGCAAACCGAGCGCATCGGCATTGCGGCCCTCGATGCGGAACATGTTGCCGTTGACGATGACAGTGTAACTGCCGCCGAGCGATTGGGTGATGTGGGCGGTCTCGCCGGCGAGCAGCGTGACAGGCGTGCCCACCGGCACGACCGCTGCCTCGACGTCGCGTGTTAATGTGACTGTCTCGTGGTTATTCATCGCAAATCAATGTCGTCATCACAACTCACTCAGTCGAGACCGGCGCAACGTCGCC
>SIAT01000137.1 GCA_009691645.1 Pedosphaera sp.
AGGAAAGTTCCGGCGACTCGCGCCGCATCACGGAACTGCACAACATCGTCGGTGACCGTTACGCGATCTTCACCGGCGTGGACGACCTGTTGCTGGAGGCGAGCATTGTTGGCCTTGACGGCTGGGTGGCCGGCACAGGCATCGAGTTCCCTCGCGAGAACCAGCATCTCTGGGAACTCACGCGCGCGCCACGGCTGACCATCGCAGGCGAGGAGCGCAAGAGCGTGTTGAAAATCATTCGCGAAGGCAGCGCGACGCGACTGAAGATTCCGCGAGCGAAATAAGTCTGTGTTACACCATGAAACTCCTGACGACTTCTCTCACCCTGGTTTGTCTCGCCTCGGCTTTTGCCGGCGACGCCTCTGCGCCGCGCGCAGCCCGCTCGGTTCATCTCAGCCACCCCGCGCCGGACGGCGCACTGTTTTACAACGAGGCGATCGTGGACGTGTCGGCCAACGGCAGCTACTTCATGGTCTGCGGCTGGAACACCGGCTACTTCGGCATTCAACAACTCGGCAGCGAGGACAAGAAGGTCGCCATCTTCTCCGTTTGGGACCAGGCGAAGGGCGACGACCCGAAGGCAGTGCCGCTGGAGCAGCGCGTCGAGATACTCTTCCAAGGCGAGGGCGTGAACGTGTCCCGCTTCGGCGGCGAAGGCACGGGCGGCAAGAGCATGCTGCCCTTCGCGTGGCGCATCGGTGAACCAGTGCGGTGCATGGTCGGGGCGAAGGTCGAGGGCGAGAAGACCGCCTACACCGGCTGGATTTTCCTGCCCGACAAGAAGGAGTGGAAGAAACTCGTCACGTTCCGCACGCGCAGCGGCTCAGCGTTGCGCGGCTATTATTCGTTCGTCGAGGATTTCCGCCGCGACGGTCGCAGCGTCGGCGAGGTGCGCCGCGCACGGTTCGGTAATGGATGGGTAAAGGCGACGAACGGCGAATGGTCGCCGCTGACGAAGGCGCGTTTCACCGCATCGAGTTCCAAGTGGGAAGCGAAGGAGACGATCAACGCCGGCGTGGACGGCGGCTGGTTTTTCCTCGCCACCGGTGGCGAGACGAAACGGACGGCGGAATTGCGGTCACTGTTGGAATGTCCGGCGCGTTCAGCGAAGCAGCCGGGGGATTTGCCAACGCCGTGAGCGAGCTTCCAAATGAATCACATCCAAGTCATTGACTCTCACACCGGCGGCGAGTCGACGTGCGGCGTCATCAGCGGCGGGCCGGATCTCGGCAGCGCCAGCGGGGGCGGACAAGCTGCAGGTCTTCCGCGAGCGGCACGACGACTTCCGCCGCGCGCGACCGTTGCGACGAGACGGTCGAGCGCATCCGCAGCGTTCGGACGGAGCGGTTTCTCTACATCCCCAACTTCCACGCGCAGCGTCCGCACCTCCAACCGAACGCTTACAAGGACGGCAAATCCATTGTGCAAACGCTCCGCAGCCTGCACGAGTCGGGGAAACTCGACGCGCTTGCGGAGAAGCTGCTCTTCAGCCCCGCGCGTCGCGCTCGCCGCGAAAGCCACGCTGGAATCCCTGCGTGCCCGTCTCGACCAGTGGATGCGGGAAACAAACGACCACGGCCCCGAATCCGAGTCGCGTTACGACAGCGACATCGCGGCCTACCTCGGCAAAGGAAACCCCGAGGTGGAGAAGAACATCATCCTCATGAAGCAGTGGGCGAAGGAGGGGAAATGAACGCGGCTCCAGTGATGATATCGCGGCTCGTGACTGCCCTCGCAACCTGCGCCTTCCTCGGTTGGATTTTCGGATTATCCCCATTGGCTGCCGCCGCCCCGGCCCGGCTGATTTTGGATGCGGACACGGGTATCACGATTCGCGACGGATTCGACGCGGAGTTGCTCTACGAAGTGCCCAAGTCACAAGGCTCTTGGGTGGCGATGGCGTTTGACCCCAAGGGACGGCTCATCGTTTCCGATCAGGATGACAAGGGCGTCTTCCGCGTGACGCTGCCGACCGGAGGTGCGGGCATCAAGGTGGAGAGCCTGCCGGGATTTCCTTATGAGCCGGTGGATTGGGGGAAGCGTAAAGTCGGCGGTGCGTATGGTTTTCTTTACGCGTTCGACAGTCTCTACATGGCGAACATGCGGGGGTTCTATCGCATCAGGGATACGGATGGTGACGACCAGTTCGACGAGTTCACGCTGCTGAAGAAACTCGACATGGGCTACGAGCACTCGGCGCACTCCATCATCCCGACCGCCGACGGCAAGGGGCTGTATCTGGTGAGTGGGAATTTCACCCGTGTGCCGAAGGGAACGACTTCCGCGCAGCCGCCGGTGTGGCAGGAGGACACGCTCCATCCGGTCATTCCCGACCCTTCGGGCCACGCGGTGGGGCTTAAGCCGCCGGGTGGCTGGATTTGCCGGATTTCGCCGGACGGTCAGGATTGGAGGATGATTGCGTCGGGCTTCCGCAACTCCGTGGACATCGCGCTGAATCGCGAGGGCGAGTTGTTCACCTACGATTCCGACATGGAGTTCGATGTCGGAGTGCCGTGGTATCGGCGCACGCGCATCAATCACGTCACCAGCGGCGCGGAGTTCGGTTGGCGCGCGAACTCGGGCGTGTGGCTCGATTATTTCGCCGACAGTCTTGGCTCGGTGCTCGATGTCGGGCCCGGCTCGCCGACAGCCATCAGCTTCGGGCATCACTCGAAGTTCCCGGCGGAGTTCCAGGACAAGCTGTTCATTTGCGATTGGACCTTCGGCACAATCTTCACCGTGGAGATGCAGGAGAGCGGCTCCAGCTACACCGGCACGAAGACGGAGTTTCTACACGGCAGTCCGCTGAACATCGCAGCGATGCGCTTCGGCCCGGACGGCGCGATGTATTTCGTCACCGGTGGCCGAACGACGGCATCGAGGCTCTATCGCATCCGCTACACGGGCGCACCAACGACGGGGACTCCGAAGACTCTGCTCGCGAACAGCGAACTCCGGGCGTTGCGCCACTCGCTGGAGAAATTCCACGTTCGCCGCGAAAGCGCGGAAGCCGTGGCGCAGGCGTGGCCGCATCTCGCGCACGCCGACCGTCACATCCGCTACGCAGCGCGCATCGCCATCGAGAATCAGGATGTGGCGAACTGGCGTGAGAAGGTCTTCGCGGAGAAAAATCCACGCGCCACGATTTACGCCGCCATCGCGCTGGCCCGCCACGGCGACAAGTCCTTATCCGGGCGGCTGCTCGACAAGCTCGGCGAAGGTTCATTTGGCTCACTGGAGAAGGAAGACCAACTCGCGCTGCTCCGAGCCTACGCACTCTGCTTCATGCGACTGGGCCAGCCCACAACGGAGAAAGCGGCGGCCATCAGCGCGAAGCTGGAAGGCCATTACCCATCCAAAGACGACACGGTGAACGCCGAACTCTGCCGCGTGCTGTCCGCGCTCGACGCTCCCTCGGTCGTGCGAAAAACCATCGCGCTGATGAAGGCCACGCGCGCCGAGACGGAGGATTACGACAAGGCCATGCTCGAACGTCACGAGTATGGCGCGGCCATTTTGAGGATGATGGCCAATACGCCGAACACTCGGAACATCCACTACGCGTATTTTCTCCGGCGCGTGCGCAGCGGGTGGTCGCTCGACGACCGCAAATACTTCTTCGGGTGGCTGAACGAGGCTTTGGCGAAGGACGGCGGCAGGAGCTTTGCCGGATACATCCGCGCGATCCGCAAAGATGCCATCGCCCAACTGGAGACGAAGGATGTCGAGCTGCTGACCGGTTTGCTGGCGGACTTCCCCGCCTTCGACCTTTCCAAACTGCCGAAACCTAAAGGCCCACCGACCGCGTGGACGGTTGAGACCGCGATGAAGCTCTTTGCAACGGACCTTCGCGGCCGGGATTTCGAGAACGGCAAGAAGATGTATTCCGCTGGGTTCTGCATCGCCTGCCATCGCTTCGGCGGCGAAGGCGGCCACTCCGGTCCCGACCTCGGCTCCGTGGGCAGCCGCTATTCCATCCGCGACATCCTCGTGGCCATCATCGAGCCGAGCGCTTCTATCTCTGACCAATACGTGGCCAGCGTGGTGAAACTCAAAGACGGCGACACGCTCAACGGCCGCCTGATTTTCCGCAACGACAAGGAAGTCGGCGTCGCCACGAATCCGTTCGATATGAACCAAGTCACGAAAGCCCCGGCGGACCAAGTGGAGGGCATCAAGCACTCGCAAGTGTCTCTCATGCCAGCGGAACTGCTCGCGGGCATGAACCGCGACGAGTTGATGGACCTGATGGCGTTTCTGCTCTCGGGCGGAAACTCGCAGCACAAGGTTTTCGCCAAGTAACGCACAGCGCATTCATGAACATGTCACCCTCAACCTCATCCGCCTTGGCATCTGCGGGCAAAACGATGAGCGGGAACCGATGGGGAGTCCTGTTGGCTGCACTTTTCACCGGACATTTTGTTGCCACCGCTGCACTGGCCGCGAGCCTCAGCCTCGCGAACGACCCGGCGACGGGAGGGCCGGGGGAGTTTGCCGCCGAGGAGATTCGGCGCGAGGCGGCGGCGAAGGGGATACCTTTGGGCGACAACGCCGCCGCGACTCGCGTCGCGCTGACCGTGGAAAAGGACGTCAAGGCAGCCGCGCAGAGTTACAGCATCCGCGTCCAGAACACGAACGGCCGCCGCATCATCACCGTGCGCGGAGCCGATGCGGCGGGGGCGATGTATGGCGGACTGGATGTCGCGGAGGCGATTCGCACGGGCACGCTCGACACGCTGAAGGACTCCGACCACAAGCCGCACATCGCGCAGCGCGGCATCAAGTTCAACATCCCGCTCGATCTGCGCACGCCGAGCTACACGGACTCTTCCGACGCCGCGCAGGCGAACATTCCCGAGATGTGGGAGCGCGAGTTTTGGACGCGGTTCCTCGATGCGATGGCGCGGCATCGCTACAACGTGCTTTCGCTTTGGAGTCTTCATCCTTTCCCCTCGCTGGTGAAAGTGCCGGAGTTTCCCGAGGTCGCGCTGAACGACGTCTGGCGCACGCGCGTGAAGCTGGATGACACGTTCA
>SIAT01000005.1 GCA_009691645.1 Pedosphaera sp.
GAAACCGGATTGGTGCGCGCGTGGCGGGAGAAGTTCGCCGACTTCGTGTTGGTGGCGCTTGTGCCAATCTTTTTTACGAACACGGGTCTGCGCACGGAAATTGGCGCATTACAAAACAGCACGGCCTGGTTGGGATGCGCGGCTGTGATGGCGGTGGCGGTGGTAGGAAAGCTCGGTGGTTGCTGGCTGGGCGCGCGGTTGACGGGGCAAACGAATCGTGAGGCGGCGTGTGTGGGAGCCTTGATGAACACGCGCGCGCTGATGGGGTTGGTGGCGATCAACATCGGCCTCGAGCTCGGCCTTCTCACGCGTGAGCTGTTCACGATGTTCGTGATCATGGCGCTGCTTACCACCGTGATGTGCGCGCCGCTGCTGCGCTGGTGGCTGCCGGTGGAGTTGCGCAAGCTCCTGCCGAAAGACTAATCACGGTCGTCGCTCGGATTCGGGCAGATGCAGCACGGTGAGCGCGCAGGAATCCCACGCGGGCGAGTTGCGATTGGCGTTCCACGTGATGAACAGTTTGTCGCCCTTCGACGAGAGCGCGACGCTGTAGGTCCCTTTGAGTGTACAGGCGTATTTCGTCTGATAGAACGGGTGCAGGAACGCGATCACCTTCCGTTGCCGCGTCTTCGTGTCGAACTGCACCACGGCCGAATTATCATGCTCGCTGCCACCGTGCGCGCCGGGAACGTAGTAGATGTAGCGGCCGGTCGGATCGGCATCGAGCGTGGTGATGTACTGCTGGGAACCGACACCGGCGGGACCGAGCGGCTCGATTTTCTCGGTCTTCGTATCGAACGCGAAGAAGTGCGCGTCCTCATCTTTCTTGCCCTGCGAGACAGTGTACACGATGCCCTGCGGCGTTTCCTCGGACGTGGCGCGGATGCCGATCTGGCCCGGAATCTTCACTGGCACACCAGCCTTCTCCGGATCATAACGCATCAATTGCTCGCTGCTTCCTTTCTGGTTGCCCTGCGTGTAATAGATGCGGCCGGTGGAGGCGGCGAAGATCATGGCGCGCGCAGGGCCGTTCGGCACGTCGCAGAGAACCTTTTTTTGACGGATGTCGAACGCGAAGAAGTGGACGCCATCCTCGTCGCCGCCAGTTCCGGGTGCGGTGCCGCCGTAGAAAATGAGCCGCTTCGGATCGAGCGCGCTGGTGGGGATGCAGTGCTTCGGCACGGGGCCGTGCGCGACGATCTCCGTTTTGCCGGAGCCGAGGTGATGACGAAGGATCCAATCGCCTTTGTAATGGTACTGGTCGGTGGTGACGCGCGTGGAACCGCGGTGAGTGGAGAAGTAAATCCAGCCGTCGCTGCCGAGGTCGAGGCGGCTGTGGATTTTGCCGGGCGCGTAATGCCCCTCGGGCAGCTTCAGCACGGAACGCACGTCGAGTAGTTGCCGCAGCTTTTTCGTGGCGGGATCGTATTCGTACACGAAGGCGTTTCCGGCGGGCGCAAGATGGTCGCCGATGGAGGCGTAATACTTGTCGCCGACGGCGAGGCTGTCGCCCCAGTTCGACCACGGCTTGCCCGGATAATCCTGGCCGGGAAAATAGAGGAAATCCACGGTCGGCGGCGTCTTCGCGATGGCCACGCCGGAACGCAACGTGGCGGGCGGTTTCAGGAAGTCAGCCGAAGTATCGGTGGCGATCTCTTTGCCACCGGGCAGGCGTGGCGGGTAAGTGACCTCCGGCACGGCAGTTTTCGCTTTAGTCGTTTTCTTCGGCGCATCCGCGGCGTGGAGCGAGAAAACGAAAAGAGAGAGAAGGAGAAGAGGGGCTTTCATGGTTCGATAATGTTGAAGAGTTGATCGGCGTTCACGTCGGTGCGCGTCAGCGTTTTGCCATTTGGAAAACGGAGTTGCAGGTCCACCTTCGTCACGTCGCCGAGGCCAAAATGAGCGAGAGCGGGTTGGCCGCTGGCGTAGCCGTAACCGATGCTGATTTCCTGAAAGCCAAGCAGGGCGCCGTCCTTGCCGACCTGACCAGTCTTAAAGAGTCGCACCTGCGCGCCGATGCCCATCCGGTTCATCTGCTTGCCGGTGACACGCACTTGCAGCCAGTGGCGCGCGGGACTTTCGTTGCGCAGGAGGCGCGAGTGATTGCCGGCGAACCAATTGATCAGGAAAAGATCAAGGCGCCCGTCATTGTCGAAATCGCCCGTCGGGCCGCACGGGAAATAAACCATCGGCGCACGGAGGGGGCGGGGCGCGACAAAGCGCGGCAGGCCGCCTTTCACGCCGGTGTTGTGGAAGACGAGCGGCGTGATCGTTTCGCCATCGCGCCAACCGGCGGAGAGGAAGATGTCCGGCCAACCGTCGTTATCGAAGTCCTGAATCTCCACATGCGGGCATTTGACCGGCACGGAATCACCGAGACCGACCTCCGTCGTCACGTCGCGGAATTGCGGCACGCCATTTTTGATTCCGTCATTGAGGAAGACTTTATTGCGCGCGGTTTCGCAGTGGATGCTCAGCACGAGGTCGAGGCGGCCATCGCGGTTCAGATCGCCGAAGGCCGCGCCGCACGGCCAATCCTCGCCGTGCAGGGGCTTCCACGCGAACATCTCGCGCAGTTCGGGGGCTTCGCGATAGCGGTTGCCGGGTTGGCTGAGAAAGAACCGATTACTGTGGCCGACAAAGAAATCAGGTCGACCGTCGTTGTTCAGATCAGCCACGGCGAGGCCGAGGCCGAAGATGTCCTCGGGCAAGCCGACTTCGACCGTCACATCCTTGAACTTCATCCCGCCGAGATTTCTGAGGAGCGTGGAGCGCGGCTCGCGCGTGAATTTGTCTTCCACGATGAAGAGGTCGAGCAGGCCGTCGTTGTCGTAATCGAACACGCCGATGTTGCGCGCGGTGAAGAGCGATTCCGGGCAGGCGCCACTCGAGGCGGAGAGATCGGTGAACTTCCCGCCCGCGTTCCGGAAAAGCTGGCTGTGACGGAACTTCGACGAGAGCTGCGGCTCCGCGTCGTTTTTTGCTTTCGCCTTGCCGGGCGCTTTGGCGTTGTTGGCGATGTAGAGATCGAGCGCGCCGTCGTTGTCGAGGTCGGCGAAAACCGCGCCGCTCGTGCGCGAGAAGATTTCTGCGGGCGCACCTTTCAACCACTCGAAACGGCCGCCGCCGAGGTTGCGGAACAGGCGGTACGGCACGGGGCCTTTGGCCGGGGCGTATTCGGCGTTGGGTCGGTCGCAGAAGCCGCCGACAAAAAGGTCGAGGCGCCCGTCGCCATCGAAGTCGCCCCACGCGCCGCCGTGGCCCATCAGTCCGGCGAGCGGCTCAAGAAGGCCTGCGGGTTGAGTGACGTCGGTGAAACGGATGGGTGACTGGGCGCCGAGAACGAGCGGCAGACAGAACAAGGCGGTCCAGGTTGCAGGGAGAACGCGACGCATAGTTTGATTGGGGACGAGTTAAGGGCATGAGTATTCTCGGCGCAAAACAAATCGGTGGCTTGCCATCGCGGTGCGCCCTCTCTAGCCTTCCTCGATTTATGGAAAAAGTTGTCATCATTGGCTCCGGCTGCGCTGGCTGGACCGCCGCCCTCTACACCGCCCGCGCTCAACTCAATCCGCTGCTCATCACCGGCGTGATGCCGGGCGGGCTGCTGACCACCACGAGCATCGTGGAGAATTTCCCCGGCTTTCCCGAGGGCGTGGATGGCACGGATCTGATGATGCGGATGCAGAAGCAGGCGGAGCATTTCGGCGCGAAGACGCGCTTCGGTAGCGTGGTCGAAGCAGTCGATCTGTCGAAGCGGCCTTTCACGTTGACGGTGGATGGCGAGAAACTTCAGACGCAATGCCTGATCATCGCGACCGGTGCGGGCCACAAACATCTCGATGTGGTGGGCGAGCACGAACTGGAAAAGAAGGGCGTGACCTATTGCGCGACGTGCGACGGCGCGTTACCGATGTTCCGCAACCAGCCGGTCGTCGTGGTCGGCGGCGGCGACTCGGCGTGTGAAGAGGCGACGTATCTCACGCGATTCGCCTCGGAGGTTTATCTCATTCATCGCCGCGACACGCTGCGCGCCTCGAAGGTGATGGCTGAGCGGGCGCTTTCGAATCCGAAAATCAAACCGGTGTGGGATTCCGCAGTGACCGAAGTGCTCGACCTGCAGCAGGGTAAAGTGACCGGCGTGAAGTTGAAAAATCTGAAGACGAATGCGGAACGCGTGCTGCCGTGCGCGGGCGTATTTGTCGCCATCGGCCACGTGCCGAACACGCAGCTTTTCAAGGGTGTGATCGACATGAACGAGGGCGGTTACATTCATCGAAAGCAAGGCTCGGAGACGAATGTGCAGGGAGTGTTCGTGGCGGGTGATTGTTCCGATCACGTGTATCGTCAGGCTATCACGGCGGCGGGGATGGGTTGCGCGGCGGCGATTGACGCCGAGCGTTACTTGGGCAACTTGAACCAGTGAGCGCGCACGCGATTCTGCCGCAGGAACTGGCCGCGGAATTGCAGTCCGCGAACCCGCCGCGGCTGCTCGATGTGCGCGAGGTGGAGGAGAACGAGTTGGTGACGTTGCCCGGCTCGAAGTTGATTCCGCTGGGCCAGTTGCCGTCGCGGTCGGGAGAGCTGGAGGCGTGGCGCGATGAGGATGTTGTGGTTTATTGCCACCACGGGATTCGCAGTCAACATGCGGTCGGTTATTTGCAGCAGATCGGCTTCACACGGCTGCGCAATCTGACGGGCGGCATTGATGCGTGGGCGCTGACGGTCGAGCCGCGGCTGTTGCGTTACTAGTATTGCGGCTGCGGAAGTTTAATTTGAATGCGCCGCGGGTGGGCGCGTCTGTGTGAAGTCCGCGGCGCGAGGATGAGGTTTGTGCCAATGATGAAACGCCAAGCGAAAATCAAACGGGCCACGAAAGAGACGCGCATCGATCTGGCTTTGGACATCGACGGCACCGGCAAGGTGTCGGCGAAGACCGGCGTGCCGTTCCTCGACCACATGTTGACGCTCGTAGCGCGGCATGCGGTAGTGGATCTCAAGCTGCGCTGCAAAGGCGACCTCGAGGTGGACGCGCACCACACGGTGGAGGATTGCGGCATCGCGTTGGGGCAGGCGTTCGCGCAGGCGCTGGGCGACAAGCGCGGCATCCGCCGTTACGGCGCGGGTTTTCATCCGAAGAACCCGTTCACCGGCGAAGCCCACGTGCCGATGGACGAGTGCCTCACGCGCTGCGTGATTGATTTCAGCGGCCGGCCTTATCTTGTCTGGCGGGGGATGGATGATTATCCGCAAAAGAAGATCTCACGCGCCGAGCGGACGCAGGATATGTCGAGCGCGTTCCGGTTCGGTCTGGCGCGCGAGTTCTTCCAGGGTTTTGCGAATGAGGCGCGCTGCAATCTGCATTTGGAGTTACTGTACGGCGGCGAGCCTCATCATGTGGTGGAGGGGCTTTTCAAGGCATTTGCCAAAGCGGTGGATTTTGCCTGTCAACGGGATGAGCGGATCTCCGGGATCATTCCCAGCAGCAAGGGGAAGCTGTGATTGAATAACGTCCCCACGCCTGCGTCGAACACTATGGCGAAACCATTGGATTTCAAGACGGCCGAAGATAGCGCGCTGGTGCGGGTCGCCCTGAGGGGCAACATGGTCGCCTTCGAAGAGTTAATCAGTCGCCACCGCGACAAGTTGTACGCACGCGCTTTCAGTATGTTGCGGAACGAGGACGCGGCCCTCGACATCGCGCAAGAGGCGTGGGTGAAAGGCTGGCAGCGGTTGAAGCAGTTTCAGGGCGATGCTGGGTTTGCGACGTGGATGACGAGGATCGTCATCAACCTCTGCCTCGACGATTTGCGCAAGAAGAAGCGCCAGAAGTCTGAGTCCCTCGAGGAATTGGACGAGGAATGGGGTGGGGCAGAACGGCGGATGCCGTACTTCACCGTCAACCCGACGGAAGGGTTGGAGCGGCATGAGTTGCGCCAGCGTATTGACCGGGCGCTGGCCCGGCTCTCCGAGGCGCACCGGAAAGTTTTGGTGTTGTATGAGTTTGAAGAGATGGATTACAAACAGATTGCGAAACTGATGGATTGTTCCATCGGGACCGTGATGTCCCGCCTCTTCTACGCCCGCCGCCGATTGGCCGCACTGTTGATGAGTTTTAAGAAAGAAAGAGATTCAGAATGAACATCGAATTAGAACTGAAGATTCAGGCTTGGCTGGACAATGAATTGTCCGCGAAGGAAGCCGCCGAGGTCGCCACGCTGGTCGCCACGAATACCGAGGCGCAGGCGCTCGCCGCCGAGTTGAAGTCGCTCAAGATTTCCGTTCACGGCAACGAACTGGCGCTCACCGTGCCGGAATCGCGCGAGTTTCATTGGTCGAAGATCGAGCGCGCCATCCTGCAGGCCGAGAAATCCGAGTCGCGCGCCGAAGCCGCCGGCTTTTCGCCCTTCTCCTTCTTCGCGTGGGCCCGCAACTGGCTCGCGCCCGTGGCCGGTCTGGCCGCGTTGGTCGCCGTGCTCATCGTGGTCGCCCCCAGTTCCTCCGAGCCGGAGTACAGCGAGACCGAGACTCCATCGGAAGATGTCGACGTGATTCATTTCAAGGATCCCGCCAGCCGGATGACCATCATCTGGTTCTACGATCAGTCGGGGAACCCGGTCCAGAACCCCGGTTCGATTGATAACGTGGAGAAGCCCGAGTGAACGTTTTAATCCGCACATTTTTTTCGCCGCTCGCCGTCGTGGCGTTGCTCGTACTGGCCGTGCCGTCGCGGGTACTGGCGGCCGAGCCGATCCTGAATGTCGAGGTTCGTTTGGTGTGGGGCACCGACGACGCCAAATCGCCGCACGCGGACTTCAAGAAGATGGATCCCAAGCTGGCGGAAACGCTTCGCCGCTCTTTCCGTTGGACCGAGTATTACGAGGGCAAGATGCAGAAAGTGCAAGCGCCCTCGGAGACCAGCCAGAGGGTCACGCTGGCTGATGACTGCTACGTTGAGCTGAAGAACCTCGGCAAGTCCAAAATCGAGGTGAAGTATTTCACCGGCACCAAGCAGATCGGCAAGACGGTGAACACGCTCCCGCCCCAGAATTGGCTCACTGTCGGCAGCGTGGACAAGAGCAACTCGGCGAAGTTCGTGATGATGCGCCTCGTGCCCGAGAAAGCTGCGAAGAAGGAAACCAAGGAGCCGAAGAACTGAATTTGGTTGGGTTTTCGTACACCCCGTCGGTCCTCTGGACCGGCGGGGTTTTCTGTTTTTGTCCCCGCCGGATTCGGCCTTCTTTCCATCCCGTTGCTTTCGCTGGAGGCCGAGTCTTTCTGATACAAGGCGGCCAGAGACGTTTTTGAGTTCAGGAATGGCATGTTCGCGTCCGAAAGGAGTTTCCAAAAGCTCATTGGCGGCGGGGTTGCATCAATAGGTATTGTCAAGGCCGATTCCGGGGCACAATTAGCGGTGTTTTAGTGTTATTTTTCGGTAAATAAATGTTGTGGATGGCGGTTGGTTTTCCTACTCTTTCTTCTCCGCGGAATGGGCCGCTGGGGAAGCCGGTTTTCACCTCATTTTATGGGAAAGAACGCAGAGTCCGACGCCGAGAAAAGCGCCAAGGCGAGCAGTGTTTACGACGCCTCAAAGCTGGGCAAGCTGGAGGGTCTCGAGGCCGTCCGCAAGAAGCCGGGCATGTACATCGGCGGCACCGATGAGCGTGCGTTGCACCACTGCGTCTCCGAGGTGCTCGATAATTCGGTGGATGAGCATCTCGCCGATCATTGCAATCACATCGAGGTGGCGATTCATGTGGACGGCTCGATCTCGGTCCGCGACGACGGCCGTGGCATTCCTGTGGACATGCATCCGCAGTACAAGATTCCCGGCGTGGAGATGGTGCTCACCACGCTGCACTCGGGCGGCAAGTACGGGCAGGGCGGCTACAAGTTCTCCGGCGGCACGCACGGTGTCGGCGCCAAGTGCGTGAACGCGGTGAGCGAGTGGTTCAAGGTGGAGGTCTCGCGTGGAGGCGAGGTCCATCACATGGAATTCTGTCGGGGCAAGACGGTGAAGAAGCTCGAGGTGATCGGCAAAGCCAAGGGCACCGGCACGCTCATCACTTTCAAGCCTGATCCTGAGATATTCAGGGAGACGACGGAGTTCAAGGTCGAGCGCATCAGCCAGCGCCTGCGCGAGTTGGCGTTCCTCAACTCAGGGCTGGAAATCACCTTCCTCGACGAGCGGCAGGCCGAGGCCAAGCCGGAGAAGTATTACTACAAGGACGGCATTGAGGAGTTCGTGAAACAGCTCAACAAGAGCAAGGAACCGCTGCACCCGAAGCCGATCTCCTTCCGTGCGGAGAAGCACGAGAAGACGCCGGACAAGGATGTGGAGGTGCATGTCGAAATCGTAGCGCAGTATAACGACAGTTACAGCGAACAGGTGCTTTGCTACACCAACACCGTCCACAACCCCGACGGCGGTGCGCACCTCTCCGGCTTCCGCAATGCCGTCACCCGCGCCATTAACCAGTACGCCAAGAAGAACGAACTGCTGAAGGAGAAGGATCCGACCATCACCGGCGACGACGTGCGCGAGGGGCTTACTGCGGTGATCTCCGTGAAGCACAGCGACCCGAAATTCGAGTCGCAGACCAAGGTGAAGCTCATCTCGCCCGAGGTGGAGAGCATCGTCGGCTCCATCGCCTATGAAGGGTTGATGACGCATTTCGATGCCAACCCGAATGTCGCCAAGCGCATCATCGAGAAGGGGCTCAACGCCGCGCGCGCTCGCGAGGCCGCCCGCAAGGCCCGCGAGGCCGTGCGCAAGAGCGCCCTCACCGGCGGCGGATTGCCCGGCAAGCTGGCCGATTGCTCCGATCGCGACCCGGTGAACACCGAGTTGTACATCGTCGAGGGCGACTCGGCCGGCGGCTCCGCCAAACAGGGCCGTGACCGGAAGTTCCAGGCCATCCTTCCGCTCCGCGGCAAGCTCATCAACGTGGAGAAGGCGCGTTTGGACAAGGTGCTTCAGAACAACGAAATCCGGACGATGATCACCGCCATCGGCACCGGCATCGGCAACGGCGAAGGGGAGGGCACCTTCAACCTCGAGAAGCTCCGCTATCACAAGATCATCATCATGACCGACGCCGATGTGGATGGTTCGCACATCCGCACGTTGCTCCTCACTTTCTTTTACCGGCAGATGCCGCAGCTCATCAAACAAGGCTTTGTGTACATCGCGCAGCCGCCGCTCTATCAGGTCGCCCGCAAAAAGCGCATCGAGTACATCGATGACGATCCGGCGCTCGATCGCATCCTCATCCAACTCGGCACCGAGGATGTGCGCCTGCACAATCTCGCCGACGACAAGGTGCTCACGCAGAAGCAGCTCTCCGAGGTGCTGGAGCTGCTCGAGCAGCTCGACAAATACGCCCGCGCCCTGCGCCGGCACGGCGGCGATTTCGCCGAGTTCATCGAGCGGCGCGATGCGAAGACCGGCGAGCTGCCGAACCACCTCGTCAAGGTCCGCGACGGCAACGCCGAGGTCGTCCACTACTTCCAGGTCGAAGCCGATCTGGCGAAGTTCAGCGCGGCCAACGCCGACCTCAAGCTGTTCGGCATCGAGGAGGCGGGCGAGAACGGCAACGGCAACGCCGCGGACAAGGCGAAGACGATTCGCCGCGCCAAGCATGTGGAGCTGCACGAGAGCAAGACCATCGTCGATCTCCTCGGCAGGCTCGCCAAAAAAGGGCTGGCCATCGAGCATTACGCCGCGCAGGACAAACCGCTCTTCGAGTTGGTTGAAGGCGAAGGGGAGCAGGCCAAAATCAAACCGCTCTTCAGCATCCCCGAAATCCTTTCCGGCGTAAAAGAAGTCGGCAAGCGCGGTCTGCAGATTAAGCGTTTCAAAGGCTTGGGCGAAATGAACCCGAAGGAACTTTTCGAGACCACGATGGATCCGAACCGCCGCAAGCTGCTGCGCATCGACCTCACCGACGCCGTCGAGGCCGAGGAGATGTTCACTCGGTTGATGGGCGACGCGGTGGAGCCGCGCCGCCAGTTCATCGAGGACAACGCACTGAACGTGCGGAACCTGGACATTTAATTTTCTAACTGCCTGAGTTATGGCCGACCCAAACGAACCCAACCTGCCTGTTTCCGCCACGCCGCTCTTCGCCGCTAACGAGAAGATCGCCAAGATCAACGTCGCCGACGAGATCAAGAACTCCTTCCTCGATTACTCGATGTCGGTGATCATCTCGCGCGCTTTGCCGGACGCGCGTGACGGCCTCAAGCCCTCGCAGCGCCGCATCCTCTTCGCGATGCACGAGCTTTCGCTCTACCCGCCGAGGAAGCACATGAAGTGCGCCAAGATTTGCGGCGACACTTCTGGCAACTACCACCCGCACGGCGAGGCGGTCATCTACCCGACGCTCGTTCACATGGGGCAGTTGTGGGCGATGCGCGAGCGGCTCGTGCATCCGCAGGGCAACTTCGGCTCCATCGAGGGCGATCCGCCGGCCGCGATGCGTTACACCGAGGCGCGCCTCACGCACCTCGGCGGCAGCCTGATGGAGGACATGGAGAAGGACACGGTGGACTTCGTCCCGAACTACGACGAGCGCCTCACCGAGCCGAAGGTTTTTCCGGCGGCATTCCCGAACCTCCTCGTCAACGGCGGCACCGGCATCGCCGTCGGCATGGCGACCAACATGGCGCCGCATAATCTCGGCGAGATCATCGACGGCGTCTGCGCGCAGATTGACGATCCGGATATCACCATCCCCCAGTTGATGAAGCACGTGAAGGGACCGGATTTCCCGACGGGCGCGATGGTCTGTGGTCTCGATCCCATCAAGCAGTATTTCACCACCGGCCGCGGCAGCGTGAAGGTGCGCGGCAAGGTCGGCATCGAGCAGCTCAAGGGGGGCAGGGAGCAGATCGTCATCACGGAGATCCCCTACAACGTCAACCGCGCCACGCTCGTGGAGCGCACCGCCGATCTGGTCAACCAGAAGATTATCACCGACATCACCGCCATCCGCGACGAGTCGGATGAGAACACGCGCGTCGTCATCGAGCTCAAGCGCGATGCGGTGGCGAAGGTGGTCATCAACAATCTCTACAAGTACACGCAGCTCGAGAGCTCCTTCTCCGTCAATGCGCTGGCCATCGATCACGGCCGGCCGAAGACGCTCAATCTCAAGGAGCTGATCAATTGTTACATCGAGCATCGCCGCGAAGTGGTGCTGCGCCGCACGCGCTTCGAGTTGCGCAAGGCTGAGGAGCGCGCCGAAGTCCTCGAAGGTTACCTCATCGCGCTCGCCAATCTCGACGAGTTCATCCATATCATCCGTTCCTCGAAGAACCGCGATGAGGCGAAAGTGAAACTCCTCGCCTTCGAGTGGACCAAAGCGCAGGTGTTGCGCTGGGGTATTCTCATCCGCAACGAGGCGCGCTTCACCGCCGGCCGTTACGCGCTCACGGAGCGGCAGGTGGATTCCATTCTTGAGATGCGCCTTTACCAGCTCACCGGTCTGGAAATCGACAAGGTCGAGAGCGAATACAAGGCGCTCCTCAAGGTCATCGAAGATCTGCTCGACATCCTCGCGAAGGAATCGCGCGTGATGTTCATCATCAAGGCCGAGTTGAAGGTCATCAAGGAGAAGCACGCCACCCCGCGCCTGACCGACCTCGTGCCTGACGAGGGCGAGATCGCCATCGAGGACCTCATCGCCAACGAGGGCGTCATCATCACTCTCACGCACTCCGGACTCATCAAGCGCACCAACATCTCCAGCTACCGCGCCCAGCGTCGCGGCGGGAAAGGGGTCATCGGCATGACCACTCGCGAATCCCAGACCGAGAGTGACGCGGACGATTTCATCGAACATCTTTTCACCGCGAGCACGCACGATTACCTGATGTTCTTCACGAATACCGGCCGTGTGTATGTCGAGCGCGTTCACGAAATCCCCGATATGGGCCGCGCCGCCAAGGGTCGTTCCATCGCGAATCTGCTCGAGTTGAAGGCCGGCGAAACCATCGCTGCGCTCATTCGCATTGTCTCCAAGACCAACGCGAACAAGGAAGACGTCACGTGGGAACAGGAGGGCCACATCTTCTTCGCCACGCGGATGGGCACGGTGAAGAAAACCGCGCTCGCCGATTTTGGCAATGTCCGCAAAGGCGGCATCATCGCCATCGGCATTGAGCAGGGGGACATGCTCATTGACGTCAAGCTCACCACTGGGCACGACGAGGTCGTCCTCATCACCCGCGAAGGCATGAGCATCCGTTTCAAAGAAGAGGATGTCCGCTCGATGGGCCGTCCCGCCGGCGGTGTGCGCGGCATCTCGCTCGAGAAGACCGACGCCGTCGTCGCGCTGGCTGTTGTTTCCACCGAAGCCACGCTGCTCGTCGCCGGCGAGAACGGCATCGGCAAACGGACGGCTTTCGACGAGTACCGCATCCAGTCCCGTGGCGGCAAAGGCATCATCACCATGAAGACCGGCGATAAGACCGGCAACGTGGTGGGCGCGCTCACGGTGCGCGACGGCGACGAGATCATGCTTATCACCGCCGAAGGGCAGATGGTGCGGACGCCTGTGCGCGATATCCGCGAGGCGGGTCGAAATACGATGGGCGTCAAGCTCGTCACGCTCGCCGCGAAAGACAAGCTTCTGGCCATCGCGCCTGTCATCGGTGAAGACGGGGAGATCGCTGCGAACAGTGAAGAAGAGCCGAAGAGCTGACGCCGCGCGCGTGCGGTTTTTCTCGAGTAGCCGATTTAACAGCAGCCCGGTCCGCAGACGGCGGGGCTGTTGCCGGCGGCAGGCTTGAAAGAAAGCCCGTCCGCTTTTGCGGGCGAAGCGAAGAGACTGGCCGCTGCTTTCAACTGGGGTCGCGTCTTGTGCGCCTCGACCGTCAGTGCTCGGAATTCAACCCCGTTCACCACGCGCCACGGTTTCTCGTCCCGTTTCAGGATGCGCACACTGTGGAAGCCGGCGTCGGTGAAGGCGCGCGGGAAAAGATCCTCACGCAACGCGCCGGAGATGCAACCGCTCCAGAGTTCGGGATCGCGTTGCATCGCTTCGGACACGTCGAGATCGCTGACAATGTCGGAGATTACGGCGCGGCCGCCGGGCTTGAGAACGCGGAATATCTCGGCGAAGAGCTGGCGCTTGGCCGCTGGCGCGACGAGGTTCAACACGCAGTTAGAGACGACGGCATCCACCGAACCGCTGGCGACGAGCGGGCGTTGCTGGCGCAGATTTTCCGCCAGTTGCTCGGCAGAGAGGAAGGCGCCGAGGCCGTCCATCGGCTTTGCCCGCAATTCACGGTCGAGGAGGTCAAGGTCGAGCGCGAGGTCTTGAATGCGGCCTTTGCGGAATTCAACGTTGGCGTAGCCGAGGGTCGCGGCAAGAATCGGGGCGTTGCGTCGGGCAACTTCGAGCATCGCATCGGTCATGTCCACACCGATGACGCGGCCAGTGGGGCCGACCACTTGCGCGGCGATGAAACAAATCTTGCCGGTGCCGCTGCCGAGATCGAGAACGGTTTCGCCGGGGCGGAGATGGCTGCTGGGATCACCGCAGCCGTAGTCCTTCTCGATGACCTCGGCGGGGATGGCTTTGAGATATTTTGGATCGTAGCTGACGGGACAGCAGAGAGCGGCCTCGGGAGCGTGTGCGGCGGCGGCGTAACGGTCGCGGACGGAGGATTCGGTGTTCACAATCCTCGGTGGATGAGCTCGAGGGCGATGACGGAATAAGCGGTGACGAGCGCGGTCTCCTTTTCCCACCAGCGGGCGTGTTGATCGTTGGCCCACGAGCCATCCGCTTGCTGGAGATTGAGGAGTTTCATCGCCACGTCGCGGCGCCAGTTGATTTTCTTGCCGTCCTTGAGCTCCAGTTCGTTCACGTTGTGCATGGTGAGCGCCTTGGTCATCAAGTGCAGATAGTAATAGTAGCCCTGCTGGCCCATGCCGGGGTTTTCGTTGAGGGTGTAGTTCTTCTGGAGCCAATCGAAGACGGCGGTGAGGCGCGGGTCGTCCTTCTTCATGTCGGCGTATGTGAAACTAAGCATGCCGGCGTAGCTGACGCTGCCGTAGGAACGGAGGGCGACTTTGCCGGTGGCGGAATTGGTGATACCACCCGCCATGCTGTGGCCGGGGAAATAAACGAAACCGCCTTTATCTTTGGAATCGGTGGAGACCCACGGCTGCTTGTTGGCGGGAACCTGCTGGCAATTCTTGAGGAACTCGATGGCCGCGGCCCAATTCAGATCAACGTTGGCGGGGTTATCTTTGACGAGGTGTTTGCTGTAGTGGAGAGCTTCGAGCGCGACCAGCGTGTTGTTCATGTCCGAGTTCGGATACTTGCTGCCGTAGCCGATGCCGCCGTCCATGACATCGTCGCTCTTACCCTTTTCTCTGAAGTCGCTCTGGCTGGAGGCCAGATAGGCGCGGGCTTTGCGCAGCACGGGATCGTGTTCTTTTTTGTTTGTCGCGAGCAATGCCATCATCGAGATGGCGGTGTTGTAGTTGATCAACTGGCCGCGGTGGATGGATCCGTCGGGCTTGGCGGAATCGAGCAGGAAGGCGTAGGCCTTGCGCGTCGCGAGCGGCTCGGATTTTTTCCAGCGACCGGTCGGTTCACCCATGAAGGCCGAGAGAGCAAGAGCGGTGATGGCGGGCTGATCTGCGGTGGCCCAGAAACCCTGCGGATCCTGATTCTTCTCGAGCCACGCTAATCCCTTGTCGATGCCGCGCTGGATCTCGTGCCGAAACGATTCGTTGCCGTCGAGCGGTTGGTTTTGCGCGCGCGCGGGCAGGGTGATGGCGAGCGCGAACACAACGACGAAGGGGAGGGGGATGAATCGTTTCATACGCTATCCTTTTTGATGTGTTGGAACTTAACGGAATTCACCTCACCCACAACCGTGCCACGAGGGGTCTCCGAAATGCAACATCACTTCGCCGCCGGTTTCTCAGAAGGTTTCTCCACGGGCTTGACGAGGCGGATGAGCACCTCCACGGCGGTGTCTTTGGGCGGTACTTTATCTTTGGCGATGGTGAAATTCTCGTCGTCCTCGCGGCCGGGGTGGGGGTTGTTGAACTGCGCGTCGGCGTCGGTGATGAGGGAAACGATGGAGCCGTCGCGCTGGGCGATGAAGGTGCCCTCGAAGACGCGCGAGCCGTTGAAAACGAAGGAGCCTTTTGGCATCGGCCCTTTAGTTTTCTTGTTGAGCACAAGCTCCTCGATGCGCACGGAACGTTCCTTGCCGCCGGCTTTCCAACGCAGCTCGATTTCGACCGGCGCGCCGGGAATGGCTAGATTCGGTTTCTCGAGGAGCTGCTGGATCTGATCGGCCGGCGCGGCTTTGGCGCCGAGGAGAAGCATGGACACCTGCACGTGCTGCGGCTGCGCTTCGGTGCGGAGCAGCGACTCGTGGAGTTTGCCGGCGGTGGTGACGACGAGATATTCGATGAGACCTTCGGTGATGTGGAAGTGCGCGGGGAAGGAGAGTGTCTGCTTGTTTTTGTCGAGTCGCACGGTGCCCACTTGGAAGAGGCCGGGGGCAATCTGTTGCACCTGCGGCGGGGCGGGTGGTTTCGGCGGTGTGTCTTGCGCGAAGAGGGGGATGGACGCGAGAAACAAGGTTGCGGCGATGGATTTCTGCCAGTGCGATTTCATCGGATAGGTGATGGTAGGCGAACAGATGCGTGTTGCCAATGGGAAAGGTATCGCGCTGCGCGCGCGACAGGTGGGTTGACTCGGGGGAACATTCCAGTATCTTGCGCACGTTCGCAGGCGCGGTGCCAAGCCTCATCGACCCCGCCAGCAGAAAGCACTCCCAAAGGAATATTCTCAGGAAAACTCTTGTTTATGACGCCCCCACCTCTCTCTTCCGCCGAAGTGACACAACTGTCCGCCGGCTTGAATCGTGTGGCCAGAAATCTCTGGTGGACATGGAATCAGGGCGCGCAGGAAGTCTTTCTCGAGCTTTCGCCGCGCGGCTGGCAGACCCTTTATCACAACGCCGTGGCTGTGTTGCACGAGGTGTCGGATAGCGAGCTGCGTGCCCGGCTGCAGGACAGCGAGCTCTCCACGAAGGTGCGCAAAGTGATCACGGACTTCGATACGTACATGCAGGATCAGAATACGTGGGGGCGGCAGCATGCGCCGAATCTGCTGGCGCGGCCGGTGGCCTACTTCTCGGCTGAGTTCGGATTTCACGAGACGTTGCCGATCGCCGCAGGCGGCCTCGGCATCCTCGCCGGCGACCACGCCAAGAGCGCGAGCGATCTCGGCCTCGGCTTCGTCGGCATCAGCCTTTTCTATCGTGAAGGTTATTTCCAGCAGGCCATCAATCAGGACAACTGGCAGACGGAATTCTATTCCCAGCTCAATCCCAAGAACCTGCCCATCGAGCCGGTGCTCAATGCCCAGGGTGAGCCGCTCGTCTGCGCGGTGAAAATCGCTTCGACCCAAGTGCTCTTCCAAGCGTGGCGCGTGAATGTCGGCCGCGTGCCGGTGCTGTTGATCGACGCGAACCGGCCTGAGAACGAGCCGATGTATCGTGACCTGACCCAGCGCGTGTACGGCGGCGACAGCACCACGCGCATCATGCAGGAGTTGCTGCTCGGCATCGGCGGCGTGCGGCTGCTGCGCGCGCTCGGTTATCAGCCTTCGACCTTCCACATGAACGAAGGGCACGCGGCCTTCCTCACCTTGGAACTTGCGCGTGAGAAGATGGCTGAGGGCAAGCCGTTGAAGGAAGCGCTCGAGGCGACCAAGCAGGAATGCATCTTCACCACGCACACGCCGGTGGAGGCTGGTCACGATCGTTTCAGCAATGATCTGATGACCTTCGCTGCCGGTAAATTTCAGAATCAACTCAAGATTAGTCAGCACGAAATGATGGCGCTCGGCCGCGTGAATCCTGACGATCGTAACGAGCCGTTCTGCATGACTGTGCTGGCGCTCAAATGCTCGCGCGCGGCCAACGGCGTGAGCGAGCTGCACGGCAAAGTGAGCCGGCACATGTGGCAATGCCTCTATCCTGACAAGAAAGTCGAGGAGGTGCCGATCGGCCACATCACAAACGGCATTCACCTCACCGGCTGGATGAAGGGCACGATGCGTGCCTTTTGGTGGCGCAAGATCAGTCAAGGCCACGCCGCAGGCGCCGCCATTTCGAGTCTCGAGCGCGAGATCAATTCCAACGAATTCTGGCTCCGGGTGGCCGATCCGAATTTCATCACCGACGAGGAACTCTGGGCGCTGCGTTACAAACTTCGCCGCGAGTTGATCGAGTTTGCTCGCCGCCGTCTCCTCCTGCAGGGCCAACGTCTCGCGCACGGCGATTTCATCTCCTACGATCAGCTACTGAACCCGAACGCGCTCACCATCGGCTTCGCCCGCCGCTTCGCCACGTACAAGCGCGCCCCGCTCATCTTCCAGCAGTTCGAGAAGATCGTGCAACTCGCCAAGGACCGTCAGCAACCCGTGCAGTTCATCTTCGCCGGCAAAGCTCACCCGCGCGACGATGAAGGCAAGCGATTCATCCAGCAGATTAATCATCTCAGCAAGCACAGCGATTTGAAGGGGAGCCTCGTCTTCCTCGAGAACTACGACGTGCATGTCGCCCGGCAGATGGTCTCCGGCTGCGACATCTGGCTGAACAATCCGCGCCGGCCGCTCGAGGCATCGGGCACCAGCGGGATGAAAGCCCTCTGCCACGGTTGTCTGAACATGTCCATCATGGACGGTTGGTGGCGCGAAGGGTACGACGGCACCAACGGTTTCTCCATTGGCGACGACACGCATCCGCTCGACGTTCATGAGCAGGATCGCCGCGACGCCGAGAATCTCTACAAAGTCCTCACTGAGGAGGTCGTTCCTTGCTACTACAACCGCGACGCCAACGGCATCCCGCACCAGTGGATCCAGAAAATCCGCCGCGCGATGATCACGCTGGTGCCGCAGTTCAACACCTGGCGGATGGTCCGTGAATACGCCGAGAAGTATTACACCACCGCAAGTAACCCCGAGTCACGGACCTCAACTAAGCGGGGGGAATGATCCCTGCGCTTTTCCTGTTTCAACGCATGCTCATCTTCGGCTAGTGTTGGAGGGTGAGTGTTGATATCAAATCGCAGACGCACGAGGAACTGACGAAGAAGTTCGTCCAATGGGAGCAGCCTGCCTATCGTGTGGATCAGTTGCTCCATTGGCTTTACGAAAAACGCGTGACCCACTGGGAGCAGATGACCAATCTGCCCAAAGCGTTGCGTGAACATCTCGCAGCGGAGTTCGCGCTCCACACGCACGAACTGTTCGGCAAACAGGGCGCGCGCGACACCACGCAGAAATTTCTCTGGCGCCTCCACGATCACGCCCTTGTCGAGAGCGTTCTCATCCCGGCCAATCCGGCGCTCTACGGCGAGCAAAGCGATCGCCACACGCTTTGTGTCTCCACGCAGGTCGGCTGCGCTTACGGGTGCAAGTTTTGCGCCAGTGGCCTCGACGGCTGGAAGCGCAACCTCGAGCCGTACGAAATCGTCGAGCAGGTTACCGCCATCGAACGCTGGCACGACGCCCAACCGGAGGAGATGGAACGCATTGACGGCACGCGCAAGTCCGACCGCGCCATCAACAATCTCGTCATCATGGGAATGGGCGAACCGTTGGCGAATTACGACAACCTGCTTAAGGCGCTTCGCATCTTGAACGCTCCGTGGGGCGGCGGCATCGGCGCGCGCAAGATCACCATCTCCACCAGCGGCCTTGCCCCGCGTATCCGACAACTCGCCGACGATCCGCTTCAGTTCCGGCTCGCCATCTCCCTGCATGGCGCGACCGATGCCGTTCGCGGCCGCATCATGCCGGTCAATCGCAAGCATCCGCTTGCCGAGTTGACGCAGGCGTGCGCGTATTATCAGGAGAAGAAGGGGCGCATGATCACCTTCGAGTACATTCTCATCGCCGGCGTCAATGACGGGCTCGATCAGGTCCGGCCGCTCGCTCACTTGGCCCGCCGTCTGTATGCCAAGGTGAATCTTATTCCTTACAACAAGGTCGAGGGTCTCGAATGGGAGCGGCCCGATGAACGTTCGCAGGAGAACTTCCTTGGCGCTCTTGAGCATCAGGGTGTGACGGCCACGCTTCGTCGCGAGAAAGGCGGCGACATTGATGCCGCCTGCGGCCAGCTTCGCCTCAAAACCGAGCGCGCCTTGCGAGGCGACGGCCCCGCGCCTCGGCGTTGATTCTGCTTTCCGGTGATGATTGCTCTGCTCGATTACGGTTCCGGCAACCTGCGTAGCGTGGAGAAAGCTCTGCGGCACGTGGGAGCGGATGTGCAATTGGTGACGCGCCCCGAGGAGATGCGCGATGCGCGCGCGGTGGTGCTGCCGGGCGTGGGCGCGTTCGATGACTGCCTGAACGCGATGCGCCGTCAGGAACTTCTAGCCGGGGTGAGGGAATTCATCCAGACGGGCCGTCCGTTCCTCGGCATCTGCGTCGGCTATCAGGCGTTGTTCGAGAAGAGCGAGGAGTTCAATAGTTGCGCAGCAGGGCTGGAGGTTTTCAAAGGCCGGGTGGTTCGTTTTGCTGATCGGCCGGGCTTGAAGATTCCGCAGATCGGCTGGAACGAAGTGGAGTTGACCCAGCCAGAATGTCCGCTCTACCGGGACATTCCGAGCGGCAGCCACTTCTACTTCGTGCACAGTTTCTATCCGCAGCCGGTCGATGACGCGATCGTGGCGACACGCACCACGTACGGAGAAGCCTTTGCTTCGTCGATCTGGAAAGAAAACGTCTTCGCGACACAATTCCATCCGGAGAAGAGCCAGAAGACGGGACTGCAGTTATTGAAGAACTTCACCGACATGGCGAAGTGAATCGGCTTGCGATGGAACGAGGCTGAACGGATCACTTGTGCGCCGACCGGCTTGCTGCTATTTTGATTTCCGCAACTGGAGTATTCAACCAACCAACCCCTCTGATTATGGCACACGAACTCGCACCGCTTCCGTACGCGCACGACGCTCTCGAACCGCACATCGACAAGCAGACGATGGAGATCCACCACGGCAAGCATCACAACGCTTACGTGACCAATCTGAACAAAGCCATCGCTGGCAATGCCGCGCTGGAAGCGAAGTCCATCGACGCGATCATCGCTGATCTCGCCAGCGTGCCGGAGAACATCCGCGGCCCCGTACGCAATAACGGTGGCGGCCACTGGAACCACACCTTCTTCTGGAAACTGATGGCCGCGAATGCAGGCGGCGCGCCGACCGGCAAACTGGCCGAGGCGATCACGGCCGCGTTCGGCAGCTTCGATGCGTTCAAGGAGAAGTTCGAGGCGGCTGGTGTCGGACGTTTCGGCAGCGGTTGGGCATGGCTCGTCGTTCACGGCGGCAAGTTGGAGATTGTCTCCACGGCCAACCAGAACAACCCAATCATGGGTAAGGCCATCGCCGGTTGCGAAGGCAAGCCCGTCCTCGGCTGCGATGTTTGGGAACACGCCTATTATCTCAAGTATCAGAACCGCCGCGCGGACTATCTCAAGGCTTTCTGGAGCGTTGTGAATTGGGCTGAAGTGTCCAAAAACTACGATGCGGCAGCCCACTAATCCTGTCCGTTTTTCACAAGGCACGCCGTGTATGCGGCGTGCCTTTTGCTTTTCTGGAATGCCCTCGCCATCGAAAAGGTTGATTTTTTGAGGCGTTTGTGTATTTTTGATTGATTGAGTTCCAAACAAGGGAGGGAGCCGATGAAGACAAAACCAATCCTCGCAGTTTTGACGACAGTTCTGCTGGCGCTTGCGTGTCTGCTTGACCAGACCGCGCGCGGCGGCGCTCAACCGGCCGTTCCCGGTGCCGTTGTTGTTCCTCCCGTTGTGCCACCACCTCCGGGCGGTGTGCCGCCTCCCGGAGGTGAGCCGCCGGAAGAAGTGGATCCGGAAATTGAAAAGGCCAGGGCCGCGGCCAAGAAAAAGAAGAAAGAGGACGATGAGCGCAAGGCTCTCGAGGATGCAAAGAAGAAGATTGAGGCGGAAGAGAAGAAGATGCGTGACCTCATCGCGCGCGCCAAGGTTTCAAAGGTCAAAGCGGTCGATGGAGATTCTTTTGAGCAGTATAACCTCGGCGTGATGTACAGCAACGGCATCGGTGTGCCTCTCGATTATTCCGAGGCATTCAAGTGGTATCAGCGCTCCGCCAAACAGTGGCATCCCGAGGCGCAGTACGCGTTGGGTTCGATCTATTATCTCGGCCAAGGGGCCGCCAAGAACAAGATCGAAGCTTACGCGTGGTGGAACCTCGCGGCCTCACAGGGAGTCAGAGTCGCGATCACGGATCGGGAGAAACTTGCGCAAGAGATGACCAACGACCAAGTCACCGTCGCCCAACGAATCACGCGCGGTTACATCCTTGAAAAGGAAGAGGGCGAGCGTTTCCCAAAGCCGGGTCAAAAGAAAGTCGCGGTCAGGGTCGTCCCGGTGCCTGAGCCGGCGCCTGAGCCGGTAGCGGAGCCTGTGCCGAAGAAGGAAACGGAACCTGCGGCCAAAGCCGAGCCGCCGGTGAAACCGCCGGTTGAACCGAATCCCAATTTATAGTCTGAGACGTAGGTGTCGCACCCGGTCACTCGGCCTTCACGTTGAGCAGATAGACGTGAGCCCCGCTGCCGCGGCCGTGGGCGTCCTGCACCGCTAGAAAATAAACCCCAGCTCGCGGCAGTTTCACCTTCAGCCCCGCATCACTGCCGCCGGCAGCGTCGTCGTCGACAGCGATGATTTGTCCTCGCGCGTCGAACAACGTCAGCGTGGCATCGAGTGGAGAACCGAGTCGCGCAGCGTGCACTTCGGCGTGGATGATTTGGCCCGCCTTGCCTGAGAACTGGAATGTGTCCACGTCATTTGCGTCGCTGATCTCGCCTTGAATGGTCTGCCCGAAGTTGAGTGCTTGGGCTTGTCGAAAGCCGCCGTTGGATTCCTTCTCCTTCGCAATGCTACCGGGGGCGAACACGGGTATCGTGTGCGGTTTGCTTTCTCCATCAGGCGTGATGACAATCAGTGCGAGGGAGGATGGCGGCGCGTCGGTCGGCAGCACAAAGGAGATTTCCACCTGCGTGTCGCCAAGTTTTTTCGCCTCCAACGGCTTCGGCACATCCGCTTTTCCCTTGGACTTGAGCGTGATTTGGATGCCGGCGTTGGTCGCGGCCAGACGCACGGCTGTGGCGTTGTCGAGCCGAAGCCCGCGGAGTTTGATGGAGTTGGTCGCACCGCTGATCGCGGTGAGCGGCACGGCCACGAGAATCTGTGGTGGGTCTTTTTTCTCCTCCTTCTTTTTCTCTTCAGCGACGGCGATGGCGGCAGAGAGCGAGATGAACGCTATCAGGAAGAATTCGTGGCGGGTGAAAGCGAAACGGCAGATGGATTGCCGAGATGAAGATTTCAAATGCAAAGCGTGTGCGGCTTAGGCGTACAACTCTTTGATGAGATCACCCTGATCGAGAATCTCCTGCGGGCGCCCTTCGGGAGTGCGGAGTTCCTTGCGCGGGTTGATGCCGAGCGCTTCGTAAATGCTGTAGGCGACATCGGCGGGGCGCACGGGGCGATCGGTGACGTAAGCGCCGTGCTTGTCGGTCGCGCCGATGACATTGCCGCCGCGCACACCGCCGCCGGCAAAGAGCAACGAACCCGCCGGACCCCAGTGGTCGCGGCCGTTGTCTTTGTTGATTTTCGGGCTGCGACCGAATTCCCCCATTACGACAACGAGCGTCTCCTTCAGCAGACCGCGCTGGTCGAGGTCCTTGATGAGCGCGGCGAGGCCCTGATCGAAGGCCGGCACTTTCTTCTCGAGACCTTCCCAAATCTTCGCGTGATGATCCCAGCCACCGTGGTTGATGGTGACGAAGCGGACGCCGCGCTCGACCAGACGCCGCGCGAGGAGACAGCTTTGGCCGAACTCGGTGCGCCCAAACTCATCGCGCATCTTGGCATCCTCCTTCTCGATCTCAAAGGCGGTCTGCGCCTCGGGCGAAAGAATCATCTCCGCGGCGCGTTGTTGGAACTCACCGTAGGTGGCGAGTTGGTCGTTGCCCTTCACGCGCGCGGCGAGCGTGTCCACCGCGGCGAGCAGCGACTTGCGTCGATCGAGACTGGCCGTGGTGCAATCCTGAGCCTTCGCGAGGTCGCGGACTTTATAACTCTCGGCGTTCGGGTCGCCCGCTTTGAAGGACTCATAACGTCCGCCGAGCCATACGCTTTTGCCCAGCTCCCAAGTGAAGGAGGGATTGCGCGGCACGGCGACGTAGGGCGGTAACGCGCCGCTGAAGCCGCTCTCGTGCGCGACGATCGAACCGATGGAGGGATGGTCGCCGAAAGCGGAGCCGAAGCGGCCGCTCAAGACCCAGTTGGTGGCGGTCTCATGGTGGTCGTTCTCGTGTGCGCCGGAGCGGATGAGGCAGACTTTATCCATCGTCTTCGCCATGCGCGGCAGCAGCTCGCCGATGTGCAGCCCGGTGACGTTGGTGGGAATCGGCTTGTACTTGCCGCGGATTTCTTCGGGCGCGTCGGGCTTCAGATCGAAGGTGTCATGATGCGAAATGCCGCCGCCGAGATAGACGAGAATGACCGATTTGGCGCGGGCCTTGCCGCGTGCCGCGCCGGCCGCCATCGTTTTTTCAAAGGAGAGCAGGTTGGCCAGCGACAGGCCGATGGGCGCGAGGCCGCCTACGCGCAGGAAATCGCGGCGAGACCAGCCATTGCAGAACTTGTGCCGCTTGTGGTCGAGGGATATATCGAGCATACGTTTTTCCCGGTTCAGTGATTGAAGGCAAATTCCTTGCTGTTCAGCAGCACCCAAAATAAATCGCCGTACACTTCCTCGCGTGAACCGCCGGCGGCGAAGGTTTTGCTCACAATGGCGCGCTCGGCTTCGGTCGGTAGGCGACAGAGCGTGGCGAGGAAAATGGTTTCAGTCACACGCGCGTCATCGCTCGTCTCTTTCAACAAAGAAACGAGACGGCTCTCGTTGGAACGCAGCTTCGATTGCACGCCATCGCCGTTCTGCAGATGGAGAAGTTGAGGCAACGTGACTTCGCCATTTCGCTCGCAGGCGCAGGCGGTCACGCGATCGGAGCGGCCAAACAGGCCGAGGAAATAAGAGCTGATGTGCGGCTCGGGGAGTTGCGTGGCGCGCAAGCCGACGGGATAACCGGCGAACTGTTCGGGCACGCCGGTGGCCTGACTGAGAGCGTCGAGCAGCACTTCGGCGGGCAGGCGACGCGCGTAGTAGTGCGAGTGGAAGCGGCGATCCTTCTCGCTTGCCGCCATCGGCTCGGCGCTGAGTTGATAGGCGCGCGAGTTGAGGATGAGCCGCATGACGTGCTTGAGATCGTAGCCGCTAGTGACGAATTCGCCGCTTAGAAAACGCCACAGCTCCGGATTGGAAGGGGGATTACTGGCGCGCAGATCATCCACCGGCTCGACCATTCCGGCGCCCATGAAATGCTTCCAAAGCCGGTTCACCATCGCGCCGCTGAACTGTTCGTTCTTCGGATCGGTGATCCACGCGGCGAGCAACTCTCGCGGGTCTTGCCCCGGTTGGACAACTGTCACAGCGCGATCGAGCGGTTGCGGTTGCATCGCTTTATGAGTGCGCGGCTGCGTGACGGTGATCGGCTTGGCGCGCAGCTTCGTCAACTGATCGCGGGAGGAATCAAGCTGCTTGCGTTGCTCGACGATTTTCTTGGCCGTCTTTTCCAACTCAGAACCGGCCAGCGTGTTCGTCGTGCCTCCGATGTCCGCGAGGTTCTTTTCAATCTGGGCGATTTGCTGCTTCTTCTCTTCCTCTTCACTGGTGGTTGTCAGCAGTTCGGTGGCGCCCTGCTCGGAGCTCGTGCGCTTGAGATTGACGCGGCCGAAGTAGGCGGCGAAGTGATAGAAATCGTCCTGCGTGTATTTCTCGAGCGGATGATTGTGGCAGCGGGCGCAGCCGATGCGCGCACCGAGGAATGCCTGCGCGACCGAGTCGGCCACCTCGCTCTTCGCCACTTCGCGATACTCGCCGATGGTGGTGATGTAGTAACCGATCTGCGGGCGATTCACGCTATCTCCGCTGGCGGTGAGGATGTCGCGGGCCAGCTCATTCCACGGGCGGTTTGCGGCGATCTGCGTGCGCAGCCACGAGTGGAATGAACGGACTCCCTTTGTGCCGCGCACGTCGTGGTCGCGCTCTTTGCGGTTCTGCAACAGATCGGAGAATTGAAGAGTCCAATAGTCCGCAAACTCAGAGCGCGCCAGCAATTGATCGATGAGCCGAGTGCGTTTGTCTGCGGAGTTGTCCGCGAGAAACGAGCGGACTTCCTCGGGCGTTGGCAGCGTGCCGATGGTGTCCAGCGAAGCGCGGCGGAGAAAGGAAGTGTCGTCGCACAATCCTGAAGGCGGCAGCCGCAGGGCGGCGAGTTTAGCGAACACGTGCTGATCCACGACATTGTTTCTCTTGGCGAAGAGCGAGGGATCCAGCTTGTTGTCGTGCGGCGCGGTGAAGGTCATCACTTCCACCTGGCCTTGGAAATGAACGCGCACGGATGTTTCGCCGGCACGGGTCGAACGCGCCACGCCGCCGGGCGTCACCTCGATGGTGGCGTCGTCGTTGGAAAAGAATTTCGCCAGCCACGTCACATCGCGCACGCGGCCATCAGGATAATGCGCGCGGACGAGGAGTTGCTGCGTCTCGCCGACGCGCAGGGTGCGGCTGCCGGGAAGGATTTCGATCCGGCTGGCGTCACTTTCGCTGGCGATTGGGCCGGGCGCGCGGTGGGCGATCCACTCGATCAAGGTGCGATGCGCGCGCCCATCTTCGGCGAGCCGCTGGCCGCCTTCATGAGGCACGATGGCAAGTGGCTTCAGGACGAACAGGCTCTCTTCAGGCACGCCATGATTGAGTCGGCGTCCGTTGATGTCTTTGGTGATCCACTCGTAATCCCACTCCGGCGCATAGCCGCGGAGCGAGAGTTTGAAACCATTCTGGCCGGCGAGCTTGCCGTGGCAGCCGCCTTGGTTGCAGCCGTTGCGGGTGAGAATCGGGATGACGTCCTGCCGGAACGAGGGTGGCTGCGTGGTGGTTGCGTCGGCGATGGTGATGGAAATTTTCTGCGCCACGCCTTTGTAACTGATGGTGATCTCGGTGCGGCCATCGGCGAGGGCGAGGCAGTTGCCATTGGAACTGATGACAGCCAGCTTTGGATCCTTGATCGCAAACTGTGCGTGTGCGGTGACATCAGTCGTGCGGCCGTCGGCGGCCACTGCGGTGACGAGCAATCCGTGTTCGGCGCTCGCGCCTCGCAGTTCGAGTGCGTCCGGTTGGATGATTAACTTGGCCGGTTTGTCGCTTGAGCCGAAAATCCAGAAGGCGTGGGCGGAGCAGGGAATGAGCGCGGCGAGGCATGACGCGAGGAGGAGACGAGGAAAAAGCCGTTTGAAAAATGGTTCGCTCATTCGTTGTATCACACGGGCCGGACCGCTAGGATTCGAGCACAGATGGTTCGGTTTGTTCAAAGCTTTTCATGGCCACCAGTCATCGCGTGAGGTGAGCGATAGCTGGAAATAACGCTTGCGTTGGTGTTGGTTGGTTCCTATATTCGCTGTCCTTTTTGTAAGGAATTGAATTATGCGTCGTCCGAAAGGTATCAAAACAAAGAAGTCGGTGGCCAAGCGTTTCAAAATCACTGCCACCGGCAAAGTGATGCGTAGCCGCGCCGGCAAGCGCCACTTGCTCTCCGGCAAAAGCCCCAAACGCCGCCGCTCGCTCGGCACCTCCAAGTTGGTGGATAAGACGGATGTCTATCGCATCAAGCAGTGCCTGCCGTTCACGCGCTAACCGGCCGTCGTTCACCGATTTACTTTTTCTGACCTATGCGTGTTACAAATGCCCCAGCTTCTCGGAAACGCCGCAAGCGGATGCTCTCAGCCGCCAAGGGTTTTCGTCTCAAGCGTTCTAAACTTTACCGCTACGCGGCCGACGCGGTCGATCACGGTCGACAGTACGCTTTCCGTGATCGCAAGACCAAGAAGCGCACTTTCCGCGCGCTCTGGCAGGTGCGTATCAACGCTTCTGCTCGCGCTGCCGGCATCACCTACAGCCGTTTCATTGAAGGGTTGAAGGCCGCCCACGTCGCCCTCGATCGCAAGATCATCGCCGACCTCGCCGCGCAGGATAACTCTGTGTTTAGCGAATTGGTCAAGATCGCCCAAGGCGCGCTGAAGACCAAGACCGCGAAGGCGGCGTAAGCGAGAGCTGACTTCACGAACGGGCGACCAGCAATGGCCGCCCGTTTTTCATTTCACGACACGAGCACACTCGATTAACCTGCGCGCACATTTGGTATGTCTTTCCTAAACGAGATCGAACCGCTCAAACAGGCCGCACTGAGTGAACTGTGTGCCGCCGCTGATTTGCCGGCGCTGGAGCAAAGCAAAGGCGCGTGGATCGGGCCGACGGGAAAATTCACCGCGCTGATGAAACAGCTCGGCGCATTGTCCAAGGAAGAGAAGCCGGCCGCTGGTAAACTCATCAATCAAGCGAAGGTCGAGATTGAAGCTGCGTTGATTGCGCGTCGGGAAGAATTGGAACTACAAGCCGCGCTGCCGAACGAGCCCGCCGATTTCACGTTGCCCGGCCGCCGCCGCACGCTCGGCAAGCTCCATCCGCTCACACAGGTCACCGAGGACATCGTGCGTTGCTTTCGCAAGATTGGTTTCGCTGTGGCCGATGGTCCGGAGATCGAGGACGAGTATCACTGCTTCGACGCGCTCAACACGCCCGCCGATCATCCCGCGCGCGACGCGCAGGACACCTTCTATCTCGGCACGCCCGCTCGGCCGCTGCTCCGCACGCACACCAGCTCAGTGCAGATCCGCGCGATGAAGAGCCAGCCGCCGCCCATCCGCATCATCGTCCCCGGCCGTGTGTATCGGCGCGACAACGCCGACGC
>SIAT01000006.1 GCA_009691645.1 Pedosphaera sp.
TCACCGGCAAATGCTGGTCCACGCCGGTGCTGAGCAACGGCCGCGTGTACGTGCGCAGCACCAAGGAAGGCGCTTGCCTCGACTTTTCGCCGAAGGTCGCCGTTCGCTGAGTGGCGAGTTTGTCGGAAAGAGAACGCAGCATACCGCAGTACACAAGTCTACCAGACGTCGGGTTAATCATTGTTTATGGCTAAACAAATCGTTGAGATGCTCGTCGAGACGGCGACGTTGGAATTGCCCGACGTGAAGACCATTCACCTCAAGTGGCCCGAGGGCTACGAGGCCGATTTCAAGACAGGCCAGTTCATCACCTTGTATTGGCCGCACAAGCAGAAGTACAAACGCGCCTACTCACTCAGCTCCTGCGCGCTCGACCGTGGCTTTTTCGACGTGACGGTGAAACGCGACGGCAAGATGGGTACGAGCATCGTCGATTGGTGCGAGGCGGGCGACAAACTCTTCGTCATCCCGCCTGTGGGCAAGTTTCTGCCGGCCTTCGAGCCACCGGGCAAGCACCTCATCTGCATCGCTGGCGGTTCGGGCGTGACGCCGTTCCGCGGCTTCGTGCGCGAGGCCACGCGACGAAATCTCGATACGCGCATCACGGTCCTCTACACCGTGCGCTCGACGAAGGACATCATCTTCAACGACGAGTTCCGTCAGTTGGAGAAGGAGAATCCACGTTTCAAGTTCGAGGTCACCTGCACGCGTCTGGCGCCGGAGGATCCGTGGACCGGCCGGCGCGGGCGCATCACCGCCGACTGGGTGAAGACGTTCATCGGCGACGCGGCGAACACTGTCTTCTACGCCTGCGGCACCAACGAACTGGTGGCCGCCACCGAGCATCTGGTGCTGGAGGAACTCAAGCTCGCCAAGGAACAGATGCGGACCGAGAAGTGGGGTTGAGTTGTGGCATCCTGACTCGCTGTTAAGACGATGACTCTCAAACGCACTCCGCTTTTTGCGGCTCACCAAAAACTCGGCGCGCGTCTCGTCGAATTCGGCGGCTGGGAAATGCCGGTGCAGTACACCAGCATCATGGACGAGCATCAGGCTGTCCGCACCGCCGCCGGTCTTTTCGACATCTCGCACATGGGCGAGGTCTGGGTAATCGGGGCCGAGGCGGTGAACTTTCTCAACGCGACGCTCACGAACAACGCCGCCAAACTCGCCCCCGGCCAGGCGCAATACTCGCTCCTCTGCAATGAACGTGGCGGCGTGGTGGACGATCTGTATCTCTATTGCGTCGGCAAGGAAACCTTCCTGCTCATCATCAACGCCTCGCGCATCGAGGCCGACATGGAATGCCTACGCGCGCGCCACGCCGCCTTCGCGCGATGTGAAGGGGTGTTGGTGACCAACGTTTCCTCCGAGTACGGCGCCGTGGCCTTGCAGGGTCCGCGTGTCGCCGAGTTCATCGACCAATGTTTCACGGGCAACGGCACAATCAATGCCGCGCGACCGGCGCACTTGAAGAAGAACGAGTTGGATATTTTCAACTTCGGCGGCCGCGATGTCTTCGTCGCTCGCACCGGTTACACTGGCGAGGACGGATTCGAGATTGTAACATCTGAGGACACCATCGAGGCTGTCTGGGATCGCGTGCTGGAAATCGGCCGTCCGTTCGGGATCAAGCCCACTGGCCTCGGCGCGCGCGACACGCTCCGCACGGAGGCGTGTCTGCCGCTCTACGGCCACGAACTCGACGAGAACACCACGCCGATCGAGGCCGGTCTGGGGTTCTTCGTGGCGCTCGACAAAGGTGATTTTACAGGTCGCGCGCTGTTGGCCGATCAGAAAGCCATGGGCGTCGCCCGCAAATGTGTCGCCTTCAAGATGACCGACAAGTCCGCGCCGCCGCGGCCGCACTACCCGATCTGGAGCACGGGGCCGGACGCGAAAAAGATTGGCGAAGCGGCCAGCGGCACGCAAAGTCCATCACTGAGCATCGGCATCGGGCTGGGTTATGTGCCGACGGAATTTTCCCAGCCCGACACGTTGATCGAGATCGAGATTCGTGGCCGCCGATCACCCGCCGTCGTCGTTCGCAAACCGATTTACAAGAAGACAACCTGAGCAACCATGAGCACGCAGATTCCCGCTGATTTGAAATATGCCAAGTCGCACGAGTGGTCCCGCATCGCGGGCGACACCGCCACCGTGGGCATCACCGACCACGCCCAGCATGAGTTGACCGACGTCGTTTTCGTCGAGCTACCCGCCCTCGGCCGGCAAGTGAAAGCGGGCGAGGCGTGCGCCGTTGTCGAATCGGTGAAGACGGCCAGTGATATTTATGCGCCGCTCAGCGGCGAAGTAATCGAGTTGAACAAGGCCGTGGCCGATAATCCGTCGCTCGTGAACACCGAGCCGTACGTCGGGGGCTGGTTCTTCAAACTCAAGCTCGCCGCGCCTGCCGAGGCCGGCCAGCTTCTTTCCGTCGATCAGTATCGCCAGCAAATCGGCGGTTGAGCCTTCGATGAACGCGCGGTGGACACTCCTTCTCCTCACCGCGTTCCTCCTCCATCCCACGCTTCAGGCCGCGGAGTTCGATCTCGTCCTGCGCGGAGGCCGTGTCGTTGACGGATCCGGCAAGCCGGCGCTGGAAGCCGATGTCGCCGTCCATCGTGGCCGCATCGTTGGCGTGGGCCAGATAACGAACAAAGGCAAAACGGAGGTGAACGCGCGCGGTCTAATCATCGCGCCGGGGTTCATCGATGTCCACACACACGCAGAGGAGGTGCTCGAACAACCGCGTGCGGAAAATTTCGCGCGCATGGGTGTGACCACGGTCGTGCTTGGCAACTGCGGCTCATCGCGTCTCGATCTCGGCAAGTATTTCGCTGAACTGACGCGCACGAATATCTCCGTGAATGTTGCCAGCCTCATCGGCCACGGCACGGTGCGACAGCAGGTGATGGGCGGATCCTTTCGCCGACCACCGACCGCGGACGAGTTGGCGCGCATGAAAGAGCTGGTCGAACGGGCGATGCGCGATGGCGCGCTGGGGATTTCCACCGGCCTGATTTATTTGCCCGGCACATTCTCAGCCACGGAGGAGCTGACCGAGTTGTCGAAGGTCGTTGGTGCGCACGGCGGTCTTTACGCCAGCCATCTGCGGAGTGAAGGCGAAAAGGTTTTTGCGGCTGTGGACGAAGCCGCGCGGATTGGCCGCGACGGGCGCGTGCCGGTGCACATTTCACACATCAAGATCGCGGCGCGCGCCAACTGGGGCAAAGCCGCGGAACTGCTCGCGCATATCCAGCGTCTCCGTGGTGGTGGTGTGGCCATCACGCACGACCAGTACCTGTACACAGCCTCCAGCACGAGCCTCTCGCAGATCATTCCCGACGCGGCGCGCGAAGGTGACATGGAGATGTTCCAAAAGCGGCTGGCTGATCCGGAACAGAAAGCAGCGATTCTCGTTCAGATGAAGGAGCGGCTGACGCGAAATGGCTATACGAACTGCGCCCACATCGTCATCGCCGCGTGCAAATCTTATCCAACACTGGCGGGGTTGAATGTCGTGGAAGCCGCGCGGCGACAGCGTCAGAGCGATTCGCTCGCGGCGCAATTCGAGTTGGTGCTCGAGATTGAAGCGCGCGGCGGCGCGACGGCGGTCTTTCACGGGATGAGCGAGGATGACCTCCGCGTATTTCTCGCAGATTCGCGCACGATGTTCGCCTCGGATAGCGGCGTGCGGCGATTCGGCGAAGGGGTACCGCATCCGCGTGGCTACGGCAACAACGCCCGCGTGCTGGCGAGCTACGTGCGCGAACTGAAATTGCTGACGCTGGAGGAGGCGGTGCGGCGGATGACTGCGTTACCGGCGGCAACTTTCCAGATCAAAGAGCGCGGACTGATCCGCGAAGGGTTCGCGGCGGACTTGGTGGTGTTTGATCCGGAGAAAGTCCGCGACAACTCGACGTTTGAGAAGCCGCACGCGTATGCGACCGGCTTCCGTCACGTGTTCGTGAACGGTGTTGAGATGGTGCGCGAAGACTCGCACACGGGCGCTGCGTCGGGGCAGGTGTTACGGCGCGCGCCGCGCTGATTCCTTCTTCAGCAGGAGAAGTTCGATGGATTTATCGAGCTGCGGATCGCGGCCGGCGAGCCAGTCCTCGGGCGTTTGCCAGATCTGCACGTCAGGTTTCTCGCCGTTATTTTCCATATTCGATCCATCCATGCGATACACGCCGCTCAACGGAATGCGCGCGCCGGTGCCATCGGTGAGGCGGAGGCTGCTGGTCCAGATGACGTAGCCGGGCGTGGGCATTCCGACGAGCTTGGCGAGACCGCGCTGGCGCATCGCGTAGGGGAACATCTCGCCGTTGGAATAACTATGTTCGTTCATCAGGACGATGACCGGCTTCTCCCATGCGCGGGCAGGGGAGGGTTCAGGCTCGTCGTCGCGCGGGCGGAAGATGCCGTGTTGCTTGCGCTCGAGCATGTCGATGAGTGAATCGGAGATGTTGCCGCCGCGGTTGAAGCGGACATCGATGATCATCGCCTGCTTGCCGATGATGTACTCGTAGGCTTCGCGCTCGAACTGGAGCTGACTGCCGGCGTCCATCGCGGAGATGTGCAGGTAACCGATCTTCCCGCCGCTCTTCTCCTCGACGCGCTTGCGCAGGTCGGCGATGCGGTTGCGGTAGTGGAGCGCCTCCCATTCGTTCGGATGCATCACCTTGTACACGACGCGCCGCGCGCCTTCGGGTTTCGGTTCACTGTTCACGAGAAGCTCGAACTCGCGGTCGTGCTTGTTGTTGATGAAGCGGTACAAATGTTCGTCGGCGACGACGGACTGCTTGTTAATAGAGAGGATGAAGTCGCCCGGTTTGATTCGCGTTTTCTCGAACGATCCGGGCGCGCCTTCCGGCACACTGGCGACTTTCAGTCCGGGACCCGCGTGACGGTAATCGAATGTGAAACCAAGGTGCGGCGTGGTGACGTCAGCCCCGCCATTGACGGTGGTGGACAACTCCGAGTGGGAGGATTCCAGTTCGCCAACCATCATCTGCAGCAGCGCGGCGAATTCCTCGTTCATCTCCACGCCATCGAGCAACGGCTCGTAACGTTGACGGATGGCGGCCCAGTCGCGTCCGTGAAAATTTGCGTCGTAGAAATGATGATGGAACGTCCGCCAGAACTGGACGAACGAGGCGCGCCGCTCGGCGGCCACATCGCGATCAAACTCGGCGGTGAAGGTGACTTTGGTCGGCGCACCGCCGACGGGCATCACGAACAGCTCGCCTGCCTGCGTGAAGTTGAGCCGCTTGCTGTCGCGCGAGAGTCGCAGGCCGGCCTTGCCGCTACCGGTGGTGAGGCGTTTGGTTTCCTTGCCATCGTAACTCACCGACCAAGCGTCGCCGTCAGAAAGGAAGTAGATGATGCCGTCGGCGGAGATGGTGAGATCGCTCTGCGGCGCTTGCGCAGCGAACCGGCGGATGCGACGTGAGATATCCTTGAAATCAATCTTCACTTCGACCGGTCCGCTGGGTTTCTCAAACTTGACGTCGGTGTCCTCGGTGCGGACGGCCTCAGGTGTGAGCGGCAGGATGTACAGCCCCTCGCCTTCGCGGGTGGAGTGGAAGAGCAGATGCTTGCCGTCGGGCGTCCACGTTGGCTGGCTGTGGAAAGCGTTCAAGCGAGTGACATTCACCGGCTCACCCCCGGCGGCGGGCATGATCCAGATGTTCGCCGAACGGCTTTCGCCACGCTTGGTGAACGCGACCCATTGCATATCGGGTGACCACTCGAAATCCGCGCCGCCGGAACCGCGCGCATGTGTGCCGGCCACGCGCACGAGGCGCTTCGGATCGGCCGCCGCGCCGTTGGTCACACTGAGTGTGTAGAGGCCGCCTTCCTTGCCCGCGACCCAGAAACCGAGCTGCTTGCCGTCGGGCGAGAGCTTCACTCGCGTCACGTCTTCGTCGCGATTCCAGAGCGGCCGGACAGCGAGCGACGCGAGGTCCATCTCGTAGATGCGCGTGTTGAACTGGCGATCGGAGGTGAAGTAGAGGTGGCGACCATCCGCCGACCATGTGAAGTCCGAATCGTCGCCGGCCCAAGTGGTGAGGCGGCGGGCGAAGTTAGCCGAACGGCCGGCCACGCCTTTGGGTTTATCGACGGGAATCATCCAGATCTCGCCGCGCAAACCGAAGGTGAAGAAGCGCCCGTCCGGCGACAACTCGGCTTCGGTCACGCCGCTGCTGAGTAATTCGCGGCGCTGCGTGGTCTGCTTATCGTCGGCAGCGACGTGCAGCACGAGTTTCTGCGGCTTATTCGCGCCGCGCCGGAGCAGCCAGAGATCCTGATCATGCTCGAAAGCGATGTCGCCCGTCTTCGTCGCCACGGTCGGATAACGCACCGCGCCATTGGTGAAGGTGGTCAGTTGCTTCAGCTTGCCATCGAGGTCGAGGGTCCAAAGGTTTGGTGCGCGCAGGGCGTTGTCAGCGAACTTCGGGATGGTCTCGTCAATCTTGCTGATACTCGGGGTCGATTCACCAACGGTCACCGTGATCAGGGTCTTGTTGTCGAGGAAGCGCGTCCAGAGATGTTGCCGGTCGGATTTTGTCAGTGGTTGGTTTTTGCCGGTCGCCGTGTCGAGCAGCCAAACCTGCGCCGCGGCCGAGCCGGTGTAACGCGGCCGGTACCACGGAAAACCATAACGGCCGTAGGCGACCGTCTTGCCGTCGGGCGAGTAGTTCGCGTAGTTGAGCGTGGCGTAATCTTCGCAGAGGCGTTCGTTGCGCAGCGTGGTGATGTCCACGGTGAAGATGGAGTAATTCGGCGAATCGCGCCGGCCGGAGAAGATCAGTTTCTTGCCATCGGGGCTCCAGCCGTACGCGATTTCAGCGCCGCCGTGCGAGGTGATCTGGCGTGGCTTGCCGCCATCGGTGGGGATGATGTGGATGTCGGAGTTACCGGTGCGTTTGCTGGTGAAGGCGATCCATTTTCCGTCGGGCGAAAAGAGGGGATTAGAATCCATCTCCACGTGCTGCGTGAGGGGCACGGCGCGCCCGCCGGTGCTCGGAGCGGTCCAAAGATCACCGCGATAGACGAAGGCGAGTTGCTTGCCATCCGGACTAAGCGAGGGTTGACGCGCGCCGATGACCGGCTGCGGCTCGGGCGGGTTCAGTTGCGCGAACGCGGCGGTGACGGAGAAAAGTGCGAGGAGGGAGGCGAGTGTTCTCTGCATAAATTATGTGCGTATTTTTACTCGCTGGCCGCGGCGATGGCAAAGAGTTTAACCAGCCTTTGAGTCATTTGAAAATTGTCTGCGGAACCAGAGTGCGAGGTCATCGAAGAACGAATAGGCGACGGGAGTCATGAGCAGCGTCAGCAACAGACAGAGGCTTTGGCCGCCCACCACGACGACCGCCACAGCACGGCGTTCCTCGGCGCCGGGACCCGTGCCGAGCGCGAGCGGAAGCATTCCCGCCACGAGCGCCAGCGTGGTCATCAAGATCGGGCGCAGACGGTCGCGGTTTGCTTGCAGAATGGCGTCGAGCCGCTCCATTCCTTTCGCGCGGAGTTGATTCATGTGGTCAATCTGGAGGATCGCATTTTTCTTCACCACGCCGAAGAGGACGAGCAGACCGAGGGCGGAGTAGAGGTTGAGAGTGTTGTTCGTAGCCCAGAGTGAGAGGAGGGCGAATGGCAGCGAGAGTGGAAGCGAAAGCAGGATGGTGAGCGGGTGGAGGAGGCTCTCGTACTGCGCCGCGAGAATCATGTACATGAACACCACCGAGAGCACGAAGGCCCAAATGAATTCCCGGAAAGTGCGCTCCAATTCCTTGCCGCGACCGGAGACGCGTGTGCTGTAGCCGGGCGGCAGGTTGAGATTGTCGGCGGCTTTCTGCAACGCCGCGAGCCGATCGCCGAGCGCATAACCGGGCGCGACCGCGCCGCGCAGGCTCACTTGCCGTTGCCGGTCGAGGCGATCGATACGCGCGGCGGTGAGCGCGGGCGTCAGCTTCACGAGGTTATCGAGACGCACGAGGCCGTTGCGCCGCGTCGGGACGTGAAGGCGCAGGATGGATTCCGGATCACGTCGATCGGCCGCCTGAAGCCGGAGCTGCACATCGTAGTCTTCGCTCGTCGAGTGGTCGTGAAAGCGTGTCACGCGCGTGTCGCCACCGACCATGATCCGCAGCGCGGAGGCGAGGTCTTCCGCGTCCACATCCATCGCGGCGGCGCGGGCGCGATCGATCTCGACGCGCAGCTCGGGCTTGTCGAACTTGAGCGTCACGTCGGCATCCACGATGCCCAGCTCGGGCGCTTTTTGACGGAGTGTTTCGGCGTAGGCGAGCAGCTTGTCGAGGTCCGGACCGAGCAGTGCGAAATCAATTTCGTAGTTCGCGCCGCCGAGGCTGAACGAGGAGCCGCTGCGCACCGAGGAGCGAAGGTCGGTGAATTTTCGCAAGCGCTGGCGCACTTCTTGAACGACTTCGCGTTGGCTAAAATTACCTTTGAACGCTTCCGAAGGATTCCGCAGGAAACGCGTCCACGTAAAAGTGCGCTCGGTGTGCGGCGCGATTCGAATGAAGAAACGCGCGTAGTGGACGCCGAAGGCGCTGCTGCCGATACCGCTGAAGATCGAACGTACGCCGCGGACGCCGCGCAAATCCGCCTCGACGCGTTGGGCCGTCGCATCCATCGCGGGGAGACTGGTGCCGTCGCGTGCTATGACGTTCACTTCGAATTCGCCTTCGTCGGTGTTCGCCGGCGTGTATTCCTGGCGCACCTGTTTGTAAAGCGGCACAGCGGACCCCATCACGGCAATCATCGCGAGGCCGACCAGCACGCGGTGACGCATCGAGAAGGTGAGTGCTGCTGTGTAGCCGCGGTCGATCCACGAGTAGAAGCCGCGCCGCGAACGTGCCATGCCGTGATTGTCGCCGGCTGGCATCCGCAGCAGGCGCGCGCTCATCATCGGCGTGAGCGTGAAGGAGACGAGCAGGCTCATCAGCACCGCCACGGCTGCGGTGATGCCGAATTGGAAGAGGAACCGGCCGGCGATGCTCGACATGAACGAGACCGGCACGAAAATGATTACGAGGCTGAAGGTGGTGGCCATGACGGCCATGCCGATTTCCGCCGTCGCCGCGCGCGCGGCCTCGAAGGGGCCGAGGCGTTTCTCTTCCATGAAACGGAAGATGTTTTCGAGCACGACGATGGCGTCGTCGATCACGATGCCGACCATCAGCACGAGGGCCAGCATCGTCACGCTGTTCAACGTGAAGTTGAGCGCCCACATCATGCCGAACGTGGCGATGACGGAGACAGGGATGGCCACCGCCGCGATGATGGTCGAGCGCCAGTCCCGCATGAACAGCAACACCACGAGGCTGGCCAGAAGGCTGCCGAGAAGCAGGTGGCGGTTGATTTCCGACTGGGCTTCGTAGATGTAGCGGGAGTGGTCGCGGGTGATCTCGAGTTGAATGTCCGGCGGGAGTTGTTTGCGCAGCTCCTCGAGCTTCTGTTTGGCGGCCTCGATGACGGCGATGCTGTTCGCACCGGATTGCCGGATGATTCCGAGTGAAACATTTGGCCGACCGTTGAAGCGTGCGAGCGTGCGTTGCTCGCCGGCGCCATCTTCGGCCCAGCCGAGATCGCGCACGCGGATGGGCGCGCCGTTGACGGTGGCGATGACGAGGTCATTGAAATCCTTCGGCCGTTGCACGCGGCTCACGGTGCGGAGCGTGGCTTCGCGCAAATCGTCGGTGACGTTGCCGCCGGGGACGTTGGCGTTCTGCCGGGCGATGGATTCGCGCACGGCGGTGATTGGAATCCGATGCGCCGCCAGTCGGTCGGCGTCCATCCACACATTGATGGCGCGGTTGAGTGCGCCGTTCATTTCCACTTCACCAACACCATCAATGCGCTCGAGTTGTACCTTCACTCTTTTATCAGCCAACTCACTCAGTTCGCGCAGTGATCGATCGCCGGACATCGAGACGACCAATATGGGGGAGAGGTCGTTGTCCACTTTGGAGATGATCGGCGGATCGACCTCGCGGGGCAGGGCGCGGACGACGCTGGCGAGTCGGTCGCGAACATCCTGTGTGGCCGTGTCGATGTCGCGTTTCAGATCGAATGTAACGAAGATGTAGGACAATCCCGGCCACGAAATGGAACGCAGTTCTTGAATGCCCGCGATGCTGTTCACTGCTTCTTCGATGCGATGGGTGATGAGCGACTCGACCTCGCTCGGCGAGGCGCCGGGTAACGAAGTGGAGATGCGGACAGTGGGTAGATCTACCGAGGGGAAACGATCCACGCCGAGTCGGAAGTAACTGGTCGCGCCCACGACGACCAGTGAAAGCACCAGCATCGCCGCAAAGACCGGCCGGCGGATGGAGACTTCAGCGAGCTTTTGCATCGCTCAATGAGCCGCAGACACCGGAGCTTCAGCGAGACTGCTCGCGTTGGCGGCGATTTCATCGCCGGATTTCAGACCATCGAGCACTTCGATCCAATCGCCCGAGATGCGGCCGGTGCGAATGGTGCGCTCGGCAAGCCGGCCTTCCTTGATGACGAAAACTTTCTCGATGCCGGCGAAAGTGATGATCGCGCTGCGCGGCACGCAGAGCACTGGCTCGGCAGGTGCGACGACGATTTCGGTGCGGGTGAAGTGACCGGGCTTCAACGTGCCGGGGTTTTTCACATCCGCCTCGGCGGCGAGCATCCGATTATCTTCGCGGATGGTGGGGCTGAGCCGCTGGAGCGTGGCGGTAAATGCGTTGGTGATCCCCTCGACGCGGAAGCGAATGGGTTGGCCGATTTGCAGACGCGCGGATTCGCGTTCCGGAACTTCGAGGCGAAGCCGCAATGTGTCCATGCGGACGAGAGTGAGGACAGGCGCGCTGGCATTGAGCGATTCTCCACGGCGGGCGTGGCGTTCCTGCACCACACCGTCGAACGGCGCGGTCAGGCGCGTGTCCGTTAGTTGCTGGCGGGCGATAGCCAGATCGGCGCGGCGCTCGGCGAGTTGGGCTTGGCGATTGCGTATTTCCTCCAGTGCGTCGCGGTGTTTGTTCAAGGCGACGTCGTGGGTGGCTTGCGCGGTTTCTAACTCGGCTTTGGGTGTGATTCCTTTTTCAACGAGCTGCTGCGCGCGGGCGCGGGCGCGGGCGGCTTCTTCCAGCACCGCGCGGGCTTGCTGAACGGTACTTGTGCCGTCGAGATCCACCTTGTCGTCGTCGCCGGCCAAAGGCAGGCCCAGCCGCGCGCGAGCTTGGGAGAGTGCGGCTTCGATCTGGCGCAGGCGCAGTTCAAAATCTTGCGGTTCAATCTGCGCGAGAAGATCACCCTGCCGTACGGGGCTGCCGAGATCCGCAGCAACAGTCTGGAGACGGCCGGCGACCTTGGTGCTGAGCGTGGCGTGATCGAGCGGTGCGAGCGAACCGAACACGGTGACAGTGCGTTCCATCGGGCGCAGTTCAGCGCGAGCGGTCTTGAGGTTCTTCGGCGCAAGAGGGAGTTCGGCTTTGGCTTTCGGCGTCGTCGCGGGCGGGCGGTTCGTCGGTTCGCATGCGGTGAGAAGGGAAGCGAGCATTGCCACCACGATGGCGAGGGATGGATTTCGTGTGTTTAATCTATTCACAACTTCAGTCCTGCGTCTGCGCACAATGCCCACAAACAGACCTGCGAAACAATCCTTTCATTCTCGATTTTATGCGGCTGCCCACCTCAGTGCCAATGTTGAAGCTCGATGATGTTGCCTTCCGGATCGGTCATGTAAACGAGCGTGAGCCGGCCGGCTCCGGGGATGTCGATGGTGACGACCTTGCCGACGTCGCGTCCGCCGAGGGCGAGGATTTGCTCGCGTGTGCCTTCGACATTCGGCACTTCAAAAGCGAGGTGAGCGAAACCGGGTCGGTTCAACGAAGTCGGCAGGGCTGCCTCGTTCTGTTCGTAGCTGAAAATCTCGATCGTCGGGCCGTGGTCACCGTGGCCGGGCAGGCGCAGGTGACGGCCGCGGATGCGCGCGCCGGGCATCGCGGTGAGCGCGTCAATGTCCGGGCCGTGGTGATCGCGCTCGGAACTGACGGGAACGCAGTCGAAGACTTGGCAGTAGAATTCCGCGAGTCGCTGCCGGTCATTGGCAATCAGATTAGTGTGGGCGTAGCGAACGGCAGAAGTGGTTTGCGACATAAACAGCTTACGATTTATTCTTCTTCTCGCCTTTTTTGGCGGGCGGCGTCCACGAGCCGGCGGGCCAGTTTTTCTGCAACAGCGACTTCATCTCTTTGACAGTTGCGGCGGACTTCGGGTCGTTCGCGAGGTTCTTGAATTCGTGCGGATCGTTGTCGTGATCGTACAACTCAATGCCTTGTTTGCCGAGGTCCCACTCGGTGTAGCGCCAGCGCTCGGTGCGGACGGAATAGCCCGGGAACGCGCCGCGCCAAACCTCCGTGTGAGCGGCTTTTGTCCATGCGGCGTCGGGATTGTCGAGCAGGGAACGCAGGCTCGTGCCGTGGAGATTTTTCGGCGGTGTGAGACCGCTGAGATCGGCGAGTGTTGGATAGAGATCCAGCAACTCGACTGTCCGGTTGCTTGCGGTGCCTGTGGTTTTTTGGGATGGCGCGGCGATGATGAGCGGCACGCGCGCGGACTCTTCGAAGAGCGATTGCTTCATCAACAGGCCGTGTTCGCCGACGTGATAGCCGTGGTCGCTCCAGAAAACGATGATGGTTTTCTCCGTGAGCTTCAAGCGATCGAGGGCGTCGAGTAGCTTGCCGACTTGGGCGTCCACAAACGTGATGGTGGCGTAGTAGGCGCGGATGGCTTCGCGCGTCTGCGCTTCACTCACGCCGAAGAGCGGCCACGGCTGGGTCGAGTCGAGCGCCGGTCTGGGGATGGCCGCGAGGTAATCGCGCGGTTCTTTCGGCAACGTGATTTTTTCGAGCGGATAAAGATCGAAATATTTCTTCGGCGCGATGTAGGGGCAGTGCGGCCGATAAAAACCGGCGGCGATGAAGAACGGTTGATCGCGCTTCGCTTCCATTAGCTTGATGACCTCGGCGGCAACCTTGCCGTCGGTCTGTTCCTCGTCCGTGCCGTCGGCGGCGAGAAAGCTGAGCGAGGAGCCGAGGCCGCGCTTTGAAGTGTGATTTATCAGCTTGGATTCTTCGGCCTTGTCGCGGCCGCTCGGGTTGAGCGCGACATTCCACGAGGCGGGATCATCGAGGCCAGGGGTGCCGATTTGGCCGGGGTTGCCGTAGTGATAAATCTTGCCGACGCGCGCGGCGAAGTAGCCGGCTTTCATGAACGTCTGCGGCAGGGTGACGACATCCGGCAGCGAGGTCTTTCGAAAATCCTTCTGCAGATCGAACACTTGCGTGGTGCTCGGGCGCAGGCCGGTCATGAGCGAGGCGCGGCTGGGGCTGCAGAGCGGGAATTGGCAATAGGCGCGGTCGAAGCGCGTGCCGCGCGCGGCGAGGCGGTCGATGTTCGGCGACTTCACCAGCGGATGACCGTAGCAGCCGAGGGCGTTGCTCATGTCGTCCACGGCGATGAAGAGAACATTGGGTCGCTCGGCCGCGTTCGAGACGATGGCGACGTTGAAGCAGAGCAAAGAAAAGAAGTAGCGGAGCCAGCGTTGTTTCATACTTCAATCTGATGGGAAGCCGCGTCGGCGGGCAATAGCGAATTACGAAAACAGAAACGCTGGGCTAGCGAACCAGCCCAGCGCTCGGAAGGTTCTCTGAACGCAATCAGCCTTTCGGGAGTTTGGCGACCGCTTCCTTCATCTCCTTCAAATGCACGTCGGCCTGCGGCACGTCGGTGGAGTGGATAATCTTGCCGTCCTTGCCGATGAGGAAGCTGGCGCGGCGCGCGATGTTCTTGCCAGCTTCACGGCGCACACCAAATGCATCGGCGATCTTGCCATCGGTGTCGGCGAGCAGCGGGAAGTTCAGATTGAACTTGGCGATGAACTTTTTGTGGCTCTCCGCCGAATCGAAGCTCACACCGATGACCTCGACGCCGTCCTTCTTCAGATCACCCATCTGATCGCGCAGGCCGCAGGCCTGTTTGGTGCAACCCGGCGTGTCGTTCTTCGGATAGAAGTAGAGCAGGACGGCTTTTTTGCCAGCGAAGTCGGCGAGCTTCCACGCTTGGCCGTCCTGGTTTTTGCCCTCGACTACGGGAGCTTTGTCGCCGGCTTTGGGCGCGTTCGCGGCGTGGAGATGATTCATGGCGAGCGTCAATGCCGCGAGTGCGGCCAGCATGGAGGTGAGATGGTTTTTCATGAGATACATCGGTGGTTGAATTGATGATTGAAGCGAGTCGCTGAACTGACGCAGGTAAAAGTTTTTTCTTCAGCCTGAATGGTTCGCGTGGCAGGATGCGTCCAAGTCGCGCTAAAACTGACAACTCCCATGAAACAAATCCTGAGCCTCCTCGCCTGCTTCACCACCATCACTGCATTTGCCGCCGATGCCCCCAAAGGCGGCGCATTCCTCACGCCCGAGACGGCGGGGGCGGACTTCCAAGTGCAGGGCGAATACGCTGGGGAGAAGCTTGCCGTGCAAGTAATCGCGCTCGGTGGCGGTAAGTTTCGCGCTGTATTTCTGCACGGCGGCCTGCCCGGTGCGGGTTGGGACAAGTCGCCGAAAGTGGAGATCGACGGTGCGACGACCGATGGCAAAACGACGTTCGGCAAAACCGAGAACGGATGGAGTGGTGGAATCGCCGGTGAAGTTTTCAGCGGCAAGACCGACAAGGGTGAATCCTTTCAGCTCAAGAAAACTTTCCGTAAAAGTCCCGCGACTGGTGCCAAGCCGCCGGCGGGCGCGGTCGTGTTGTTCGACGGCACGTCGGCTGATAATTTCTCGCCGGGCAAGTTGACCGCCGACGGATTTTTGGCCGAAGGCGCGAACAGCAAGCGGCGGTTCCAGAGCCAGAAGCTTCACATCGAATTCCTGCTGCCGTTCCAACCGACAGCGCGCGGGCAGGGGCGCGCCAACAGCGGTTGTTATTTGCAGGGTCGTTATGAGGTGCAGGTGCTCGACAGCTTTGGACTGAAAGGTGAGAACAACGAGTGTGGCGGTATTTACACCATCGCGGTCCCGAGCGTGAACATGTGCCTGCCGCCGCTGGCGTGGCAGACGTACGATATCGATTTCACTGCGGCGAAGTTCGACGCAACGGGCAACAAAACCGACGACGCGCGCATCACGGTCTTGCACAATGGCGTGAAGATCCACGACAATCTGAAGCTACCGAAGACGACCACCGCCGCGCCGCTCAAGGAAGGGCCGGAACCGGGCTTCCTGCATCTGCAGAATCACGGGAATCCGATACGCTTCCGGAACATCTGGGTGGTGGAGAATTAAGGCCGCGCGGTTGAAGAATTGAACTGGGTCACCTTCGGGCCTTCGGGTTCTGGGATGAACTCGCCAGCCAACTTGCGCGCTTCGGTGATTTGTTCGACGGTCATTTCCTTCGCCAACGCATCGCGGTACTCCCCAGCTTTTGTGTGACCCTGATTGGCGGCGAGGTGCAGCCATTTGTACGCCGTGCCGAGGTTCTTCTGCACGCTCGCGCCGTGGTAGTAGAAGAGGCCGAGACCGATCTGACCGACGGATAATCCCTGCACAGCGGCGCGCTGATACCATTCGAAGGCCAGTGTGAAATCCTGTTTCACGCCGTGACCTTTCTCGTACATCCAACCGAGTGTTGCCTGTGAGTAGGCATTGCCCTGTTCGGCGGCCTTGCGATACCACTCGGCGGCGCTGATGAAATCCTGCCGCACGCCGCGCCCATCGCGGTACATCGTCGCGAGATTGTTCTGCGCCATCGCATATCCAAGATCGGCAGCCTTGCGATACCAGTTCGCCGCCTCGACGAAATCGCGCCGCATGTCGCGACCGTTTTCAAGCATCCAACCGAGGCTGGTCATCGCGAACGCATTGCCGGCTTCGATGGCTTTCTTGTAACACTTCAGCGCTTCCATCTCGTCGCGCTGGACTCCTTCGCCGCGTTCGTGCATCAAGCCGAGGTTGTGCCACGCGTGGTCGTTATTCTGTGCGGCGGCGAGGCGGAACCAACGCACGGCCTCGTTCGAATCCTGCGCCACGCCACGGCCTTCGCGGCAGAGCAGGCCGATGTTATTTTGCGCGAGGGCGTTGCCGGGCGTTTTGTAACCGGTGAGCGAGGAAGAGACCGGTTCCGCCGCGCGATGATACCACTTGGCGGCTTCGGCGTAGTCGCGTTTCACACCGAATCCATGCTCGCAGAGCCAGCCGAGATTGGTCTGCGCATGGGCGTTGCCTTGATCGGCGGCTTTGCGAAACCACTTGGCTGCCTCCGCATAATCCTGCGCCACACCGCGTCCATCGCGATAGAGCTGGCCGAGATTATTTTGCGCCATCGACTGGCCTTTCTGCGCGGCGAGTTTGTAAAGCCGAGCGGCCTCCTGCGGGTCGGTCGCCAGGCCTTTGCCGGTGTCGTAATGCCAAGCGAGATGCGTCTGCGCGAAGTAATCCCCTTCCGCGGCGCGCGTTTTGAGATCACTCAGTTTGACGTTGCCGGCCTGTCCAGTGCCGTTCGTGAGCGGAGGGGATTCGGGCGAATTGACGGAAGTGCAACCCGCGAGAAAGACAACCGCCAGCGCAGTCGCAATGCGGCCGAAACAGGTCGCGGATCGGGCCGTGGCTGGCGCAGGTTTCATCCGGTACGAAGCTACACGAACCGCTTCGTCTGACAAGCGGGAGCTGTTCACCGCTTCTTCACACACACGCGCTCAATCGCGTGGTTTGACCTGCACCGCCATTTTTTGGCATCCTCCTATGCATGGGCAACACCTTTGGCCACCTGTTCCGCATCACCACTTGGGGCGAATCGCACGGCGGCGCGGTCGGCGTGGTGGTGGACGGCTGCCCGCCGCGACTCGCGCTCACCGAGGCCGACATCCAACCCGATCTCGATCGCCGGCGTCCCGGCCAGTCGCGCATCGTCACGCAGCGGAAGGAGACCGACACGGTCAAGATTTTCTCCGGCACTTTCGAAGGCCGCACGCTCGGCACGCCGATTCTGATGTTCGTGCCGAACGAAGATCAACGTTCCGAGGCGTACAGCGAGATGGCGACGAAGTTCCGTCCTTCGCACGCGGACTTCACGTATCAGGCCAAGTACGGCATCCGTGCCTGGCCCGGCGGCGGCCGCACCAGCGCGCGCGAAACGGTTGGTCGAGTGGCTGCCGGCGCGGTTGCGAAGAAACTTTTACGCGAGCAGTTCGGCGTGGAAGTGCTGGCTTACGTGACGCAGGTCGAACGCGTCACCGCCGAGGTCGACCGCGAGAAGGTGCGTTTCAAGGACATCGAATCGAACATCATTCGCTGCCCCGACCAAGCCGCGGCGGAACGGATGATTGGCGTGATTGACCGCGTTCGCAAAGATGGCGACAGCGTGGGCGGAATTATCGAAGGCGTTGTGCGCGGCGTGCCCGTTGGCTGGGGCGAGCCGGTGTTTGACCGACTCGAGGCCGATCTCGCCAAAGCGATGCTCAGCCTGCCGGCGACGAAGGGTTTTGATATCGGGTCCGGTTTTGATGGCGTGACGCTGCGCGGCAGCGAGCACAACGACGTTTTCCGGATGAAGGGCGGCCGCGTGCGCACGCTCACGAACCGTTCCGGCGGCATCCAAGGCGGCATCTCGAACGGCGAGACCATTTACTTCCGTGTCGCTTTCAAGCCGACCGCAACCATCCTGCAGGAGCAGGACACCGTGAGCGCCGATGGGCGCAACGTGAAGCTCAAGGCCCGCGGCCGCCACGATCCGTGCGTGCTGCCGCGCGCGGTGCCGTTGGTCGAGTCGATGACCGCGCTCGTGCTCGCGGACCACGCGTTGCGCCATCGCGCGCAGAGCGGCAAATGATTTATGCGCACGTTCGTCTGCTTTTTTCTCCTACTCGCGAACTCCCTTTCCGCTGCGGAGACGGTCGATGCGCCGTCGTGGGATCTCGCGCTTCTTTCCAAAACGCCCGCCACATTCGCCGCGACGAATCGCAGCACAGTGCCGGGGGTGAGATCTCTTTTTTATGAAGGATCGCGTTTCGATGGAAAGCCGACGCGTGTCTTCGCGTGGTACGGTGCGCCGACGAACACAACGAAGAAAATCCCCGCGATGGTGCTGGTGCACGGCGGCGGTGGCACGGCGTTCGAGGCGTGGGTGAAGCTCTGGGTTTCGCGCGGCTACGCCGCCATCGCGATGGATCTCTGCGGCAGCGTGCCGGTTGGAACCTACGGAAAATGGCAGCGTCACGAGCACGGTGGTCCTCCGGGTTGGGGCGGTTTCGACCAGATTGACCGCCCGCAATCCGACCAATGGACGTGGCAGGCGGTCGCCGACATCGCCCTCGCTCACTCGCTCATCCGCTCCTTTTCCGAGGTGGACGCCACGCGCGTCGGTGTCACGGGCATTTCGTGGGGTGGGTATCTCACGTGCATCGCTTCGGCGGTGGACACGCGGTTCCGTTTCGCCGCGCCCGTGTATGGCTGCGGTTTTCTCGGCGAGAATTCCACATGGCTCGGTACGTTTGAAAAGATGGGCGCGGAGAAGTCGGCCAAATGGCTCGACTGGTGGGATCCCTCCCACTATTTGAAACGAACCGCGATGCCGGTGCTTTGGGTGAACGGTAGCAACGATTTCGCTTACCCGATGGATTCCTGGCAGAAATCCTATCGAGCCACGCAGGGGCCGGACACGCTCTGCCTGCGCATCCGAATGCCGCACGCGCACGGCGGTGCCGGTGAAAATCCGGCTGAGATACACGCCTTCGCCGAGAGTCTTTTTAATGGGGGCGCGCCACTGGCCAGACTGCTCAAGCAAGGTCGTGATGGGAAGAATGCGTGGGCCACGTTCGAATCGAAGTCGCCGATCGCCAAGGCAGAACTGAACTTCACGCGGGACACTGGCAAGTGGCAGCAACGGAAGTGGGAAACCGTGCCGGCCGCGCTCGATGCGAAGACGGGCCGCGCGAGCGCCACACTGCCGGAAGGTGCGACGGTTTATTATCTGAACCTCTTCGACGAACGCGGCCTCGTCGTCAGCGCCGAGCACGAGGATCTGACCGTTCAGAATCCGTCGCGATAGACGAGTTTTCCGTTCACGTAGGTGCGCAGCGCGCGCGTGGCGGCGATGCGTTCCTCGGCGCAGGTGAGTAGATCGGTGTCGAGCACGACGAGGTCGGCCAGCTTCCCGACTTCCAGCGTCCCCGTCTTGTCTTCGAGGAAAAGCAGCTTGGCATTGTTGGCAGTATAAAAACGCAGCGCCTGTTCGCGTGTGATCGCTTCCTCCGGATGCAGCCGGCCCTCGTGCCAGCGCGCCGTGCGCGTGATCGCCGTGGCGATGCCGAGAAATGGATTGTACGGATTGATGGCGTTCTCAGGAGAAATCTTCTGCATGTGATCCGAGCCGCCACCCACCACGACGCCCGCGGCGAAAAGGCTCTTCAACGGCTGGAACCAGCGGAGGCGCGCGTCACCGAATTGCTTGGTGAGCGTGCGCGTGTCGAGGTGGAGCCACGCCGGCTGGATGTCCATCATCACGCCGAGCCGCGCCGCGATAGCCACGGCTTCCTGACTCTGGAAATTCGCGTGCGTGAGGCACGGCCGCGTGGCGCGCACGGGGAGCTCCTTGCTCAATTCCTCGTAAACCTCCAGCAACGCATGCACCGCGCCGTCGCCGACGGAGTGAGCGGTGAATTGCAGACCCGACTCCACGGCCGTGCGCACCATCGGCCGCAGTCGTTCCTTCGGGATGAATAGCACGCCGTGATATTTGGGATCAGTGATGGCGTAGATGTCGCTCACGCCCCACGGCTCGCGCATGTACGCGCTACCGGTGAGCATACCGCCGTCGAGAAAGGTCTTGATGCCGATGACCCCCAGCCATTCGTCGCGTTCCTTGTGGAGCGGATGCGCCGCGACCTGTCGGATACGCTCCTGAATCTTTTCAATCGGACCGAGGTAGGAGACGTCCGCTGACGCGCGCACGCGCACGGTCAACTGCTTGCGGTCGCGCAGTTCCTTGTAAAGCGCGAGCGTGGCGTCGCTCGCCGCGCGGTCGCCGATGGTGGTGATGCCAACGGAATTGTAGGCGCGAAACAATTCGCGCAGCCGCTCGCGCCGTTCATCGTCCGTCGGCGTGCGTGCGCTGGATTTCGCCGGCACGAACCGCGTGCAGTTGCGCAGGATGCCGGTCGGCTCGCCGGTTTTCGGATCTTTCTCGATGAAGCCCGCGCCGCCGTCGCTCACCTTGAAGTCGCGGTCAATCTTGCTGAGGCGCAGCGCGAGGCTGTTCAGCGAGGCGTCGGGGCCGGTGCGGAAAACCACCGGATGAGCGGGCGCGGCGCGGTCGAGTTCGGCGCGTGTCGGATAACGCTGCTCGCGCAGCCGCGTGATGAAGACCTGCTGCACCACGATCCAGTCGCCCGCCGGCAGCGCCTTTGATCGCGCGGCGACGTAGTTGAGCACATCCTGAATCGTCTCCATCGGCGGCACGGGATGATCGAACTCCGTGAGACTCGCGCCAGCGGGGTGGGTGTGCGAGTCCATCAGGCCGGGGATGATCATGCGCCCGGCGAGGTTCAACATCTCGGTGCGCGGCCCTTTGAGTTTCGTTACCTCGGCGTCGGTGCCGATGGCGAGAATCCGGCCGTCGCCGATCGCGATGGCTTGATGGATGGAGAACTTCTCATCCACCGCCACGACTTTGCCGCTGTGCAAAATTAATTCAGCCGCTGCACCGTGAAGTTGGAAATTGCCAAGCCAACCGAGCAGCGTGAACAGCGCTGCGGTACGGACGAAGATTGAGATGCTTTTGGACGAATGAGGTTTCATCGGATTGGTTGGAGTGGGTTCGGTTGCAGCCACCACAAGATTTCCCACGCGTGGCCGCTGAAGAGCCAGATGACGGCGGCCAGAGCGATGTACGGGCCGTAGGGCAGCTTGGCCGACCAGTCGCGTTTGCCGATGGCGATAAGTGCGACCCCTACAATCGCGCCAATCACAGCGCTGACGAGCAGCGAGAAGACCGCGGCCTGCCAGCCGAGAAACGCGCCGATGGCGGCCATGAACTTCACGTCGCCCAACCCCATCGCTTCGCGCGGGACCACGAGTTGGTCGGTCACGGCCTCCATCTGAGCGATGGTCGTGGGATCGAGTTTCTCGCCGCCGATGAAGAGCGTGTGCTGCGAGAGGCGCACCGGAACGTCCGAGTAGCAGCGGTCGATCAGTTCGAGATTCGTTGCGTGCAAGTGGATGGTGTCCGAGCCTCGGTAAAACAGTTCGCTGTAGGGGATCGTTTCAGTTGGCAACACGAGGCTGTCCTCGGTGAAATAAATGCGCGTGTCGGGCGGCAGTTCGATCTTCTGCCGGCCGAAGGCGAGTTTGCCCAGCAGCAGCACGGCATAAACAATGAGCGCACCGGTGCCGGCGCCGATGAGGCTCGATTTGAGCGCGCCGCCGATGGTTTCGGCGTTGTGCAGCACGGGGATGGCCAGCGACACCACGACGCCCGCTGCGGTGCCGCCGAGCGTGATTTCGTCCGGAATGATGAAGTGCTCGAAATCGATGAACGTCGCGGCAATTAGGCCCGCGAGTAGAAGACAGTACGCGGCGCCGATCAGACTCGTCTGTTGCCATGCGACGGCGTTGCCGAATTCATTCCACACCACCGCGAAAGCGAGGCCGGTGAGCAGTTCCACGAGGAAGTAGCGCACGGGGATCGGTGCGGCACATTTCGCGCAACGGCCGCGCAGCCAGAGCCACGTGATCAGCGGGAGGTTCAGATACCACGGGATGGTGAATTGGCACTGCGGGCAGTGCGACGGCGGATGCACCACGCTCATCCCGCGCGGCATCCGGTGGATGCAGACGTTCAGGAAGCTGCCGACCATCGCGCCGACGATGAAATAGACGGTGGTCCAGAAATGGAACGGCAGGCTAGCCATACACATTTTTCTCCAGCGCACGGCGCATCGCGTCGATCGGTGCGGACCGGCCGCTCCAGATCTCCAGCGCTTTCGCGCCTTGATAGAGCAGCATTCCCAAGCCGTTGGCCGTGCGACAGCCAGCGGCTTTCGCAGCCTTGAGCAACGGCGTCTCTGCTGGCCGGTAAATCATGTCGTACACCGCGCCGGCCTTGTTCAAGGCGAACTGGCATTCATCGAGCGGCGAGCCATCGCCCGGTTTCAAGCCGAGCGAAGTGGCGTTCAAAATCAAATCCACCGTGTTCGAAGGATAACCGGCGGAAACCTTCACGGCGGGGAAACGCTGGCGGATTTCGGCGGCGACCTCTGCGGCTTTGCTTGCGGTGCGGTTGACGAGGAACAACTCCAACGCACCGTCGCTGGCGAGCTTGAGCGCGGCGGTGCGGCCCGCGCCACCGGCGCCGAGCAAGAGAATGCGCGCGCCTTGCGGCTCGATTTTCAAATCCTCACGCAGCGAGCGGGTGATGGCGTCAGCATCGGTATTGAAGCCGTGCGCGCGCATCTCGGCGGCATTTTCAGCAGGCAGTTCCGCGAGTGGACGCCACTGGCCTTGCGCGTCTTTTGCTTCGAAACGGACGGTGTTCACCGCGCCCCATTGCTGCGCGCTCGCATCGAGCGCGTCCATCATTTCGACCGCGAGCAGCTTGTGCGGCACGGTGAGATTCAGGCCGAGGAAACGCATCGCCTTTGCGCCGGTGATGGCGTCGCGCAATTCCTCCGGCCGCACTTCGCAGGCGAGGTAGCGCCAATCGAGATCGAGTGCGGCGATGCCGGCGTTCTGCATCGCGGGCGAGGCGGAGTGCTTGATGGGATGGCCGAAGACGGCGCAGTAGCGCGTCACCGCGCTGATGGGGTTGGCGTGAGCCTCAGGCACGCGCGAAAAGTAATGTTCCCCCTTTCAAGTTCCAAGTTCCAAGTTGGCCGGTGCGGAACCGCAGCCGTGTGGAGGGCAGGGGAGAAATCAATCCATCTGGACGAATGGCGGAATCGGATAATCGAGCGTGTCGCCGATGGCGCGGAGCAATTCGATTTCATCTTCGTGAAGCACGTCGTCACTGGCGACGGCCGTGGCGCAGGCTTCCAGAATGGTGTGTTTGAGCGGATCGCTGGCGGCGGCAAGATGATCCAGCGCGGCATCCACCTGCGCGAGGTTGCATTCGGTCAACGGCAGCAGCGCGAAGGAATCGAACTCCGGTCCTAAAATGCCGCCGCCGGTTTGGAAGGCGGCGACTTGTGCCTGCAGGTCGTTGTGCCCGAGATGCGCGAGGAGCGAGAGCAGGACGGCGCAATCCGGCAGCAGTGGTGCGAGGCGATTCTGCGTTTCGAGCCGCGGCGGCTGTGGTTCGAATTGCGGCGCGAGATGTCGGCAGAGACTTTTCTTGAGCGCGTATTCAAAGAGGTCAATCGCGGAATCCGCCTCGATGAGTGCGTCCACACAACGGCGAAAGTCGACGTATTGCGCGGGGGAAAGGCGGCGCAGCGCGGCGGTGGCCAGCGTGGCGAGCGGCAGTTTTGTGCGTGTTGGCAGCGCAATGATGTGGGATTGAAGGCGGTTCATTTCCAGCAACACGAACGGTGTCGTCATCTGTTTCAGTCGGATGATCTGTGCCTCGCGCACGGTGCCGTTTGTGCCCAGCAGCAGCGTGTACATGACGGCCGTGGCTCCGAGCGGTTCCTGCACGGCAACCGAGAGCGGAGTCGGCAGTGCGGCCAGCAGATGAGCTGCGTGTTTGAGCTGCGCCGATTTTGAGGAATGGGAACGCCGGGTGATTTCTTTTGGCTGAATGACAACAGGTCGAGTTGCGCCGGCGAACGCAGCGGCGGAGGCCGTTCCTGATGCGGGAGCGCCTCCGGCGGCGAGTTCGGCAATTTCAGGATTGAACTGCGGATCGAGCAGGCGGATGCGTTCTTCCAACGGCGGGTGCGTGGCGAAGAGGCTGTTCAACGCGCTCGCGAAAAACATGTGGGAGAAAGCCGATGCGCGCGGATGGGCGACGGCCGAACCGGTCGGGTAGCCGGCGATTTTCTTGAGCGCGTTGGCGATGCCGCTCGGATTGCGCGTGAACTGCACAGCCGAGGCGTCAGCGAGATGTTCGCGTTGGCGGGAGATGGCCGCTTGGATGGCGCGAGCGAAGAATTGGCCGATCCAGCCGATGAGAAGGAGGCCGAGTCCGAAAGCGAAAAATGCGGCGGCGACTTGGTTGCCCTCTTTGTTGCGTGACCGGCCGCTGCGCCCGGCGATTTCGAAAAGGACGCGGCCGAGCAGCGCCAGTCCCATGATGCCGTAGAGCCAGCCGGTGAGTTGGATGTTGCGGGACATATCGCCGTTGAGGATGTGGCTGAACTCGTGCGCCACGACACCTTGAAGTTCGTCGCGGCTCAATTGATTCAGGCAACCGCGCGAGACGGCCACGGCGTAATCGTTCGTGTTATGGCCAGCAGCGAAGGCGTTGATGCCCTCCTCCTCCTCGAGCACAAACACCGCCGGCATGGGCGTTCCGGAGGCAATCGACATTTCCTCGACCACATTCAGATAACGACGTTCGGCGGGATCGCTCGTGCCGGGTTCCAACGGTCGACCACCGCACATCTCGGCCACGGCGCGGCCGCCAGAAGAGAGGCTGGCTTTGCCCACGCCCACGCCGATGAGAATCACGGCGAGCGTGCCGGCGATGGCGAGGATGGCGATGCCGGGATTGAACAAATCCTCCCCTTTCGTGATCAGAGAGGCGGAGAGGAAATGGATGGCTACGATGATGCCGACGACGGCGAGTGCGTAGAGAAACAGGAGCCGGCCGGTCTGCTGGCGGGCCTGTGCTTGACGAGCGAAAAAGTCCATGGCGCTTTTCCCTGCGCGCAGAAAATTAGAAGGAAACCTTCACGGCTTCGCGCTCCTCGGCTTTCTCCACCTTCCAAAGCTCGGCGGGGCCGAAGTTGAACGTGTTGGCGATGAGGTTGGAAGGGAAGATTTCGCGCTTGGTGTTGTATTCGGTCACTGCGTCGTTGAACGACTGGCGCGCGAAAGAGATCTTGTTTTCCGTGGAGGTGAGCTCCTCCTGCAACGCCATCATGTTTTGATTCGCTTTGAGGTCGGGATACGCCTCCGCCACGGCGAGCAGACGGCCGAGACCGGCGCTGAGTTGGCCTTCCGCTTGCATCAATTGCTTCATCGCCTCGGGATCGGCGGGGTTGGCGGCCGCGCGACCCGCAGCGCTGAAGGCGGAGTTGCGCGCGGCGATCACCGCTTCGAGCGTGCCGCTTTCGTGTTTCATGTAGCCTTTGCAGGTCTCGACGAGGTTCGGGATCAAGTCGTAGCGCCGCTTGAGTTGCACATCGATTTGCGCGAAGGCGTTCTTGAAACGGTTGCGGAGCGTGACCAGTCCGTTGTAGATGCCGACGACAAAGAGAGCGAGCACCACCAGAATGACCGCGCCCGCGATGAGGACGAAGACAATCACACCGCCGATAGGCCCCAAGAGGTTTCCGATTACAGGTGACGTGTTCATAATAGAGTCGTGGTTGAAGTAATGACCATGTCGACCGTAGCTTAATTCCTTCGAGCGACAATAAAAAACCCACCCCGCCGAGATTCTCGCGCGCGTTTTCGTTTCAAGCGTTGACGACTCGCCGCCGTTTCCTAAGATGCTGCCGGATTTTCAACGACAATCATGAGTGCCAAACAACCTTCCGCCGCCGACAATCTTTTCCCGCCGCCCGCCGCCGCATCGGCCTGCGCCCACATTCGCACGCTCGACGAGTACCGAGCCATCTACGCCGCTGCGTTGCAGAAACCGGATCAATTCTGGGCCAGCCAAGCCGAGCGGATCTCGTGGTTCAAGAAATGGGACAAAGTTTCCGAGTGCGATTATCACAAGGCTGACATTCAGTGGTATCTCGGTGGCAAGCTCAACGCCTCCTACAACTGCGTGGACCGCCATGTGGAAGCCGGCCACGGCGATGTGACCGCGTTGATCTGGGAAGGGAACGACCCGAACGAGACGCGTAAAATCAGTTACGCGGAATTGCACGCGCAAGTGCAGCGTGCCGCCAACGCG
>SIAT01000007.1 GCA_009691645.1 Pedosphaera sp.
AACAAGAGAAAGATGAGGCCGAGCTTCGCGAGCAGTTGAAGCGACTGCTGCGTCTCGGCCGGAAAGAGCCACTGCATCCCCTCCGGCCAGAGCGCACCGAAGACCGACGGCCCGAGCAACAGACCTCCGGCGATCTCACCGACCGCGAGCGGTTGGCCGACCTTGCGCGCCAGTCGGCCCATGACCCATGCCACAGCGATGATCACCGCCCATTGGAACAACACGACCTTGAGATGATTCTCGATGGTAGTCGGATTCATTTATTACGCGTACGTACTAAATGGTTTGGCGCCTCTGTGCAAGCTGGAATTACCGCTCGCCCCGTTCCGTGAGAGGCGTCCATCAACGGGCCCAGCCTCACTTTGCCGCGTCTTTGACCTCGGCGGCTTCCTTGAAAATTCGCCACTTCGTCGCGGGCACATCCCCAAAGGCAGTCGCGTAGCGCTCCGCCACGGCATTTTCACCGGTCACGTCGCGAATGAGGATGCGAATAATCTGTTCTGGAAACTTCCGCGCCACCGCTCCGTACACTTCCGGATCCTTTTCGCCGGAGTCGCCCACGAGCAGGAAACGTCGTTTCGGGAACCGGCGCAGCAATCCCTCGATCGCCGGTAATTTATATTCTTCAGGCTTCTCGAAGAGGTTGAGAGCTGTCCGGTCTTTCCAGCGAAACTCCTTCATTTGAAATGATCCGTGCGGGAATCGTTCGGTTTGAGCCCACTCGGCCAATGGCGGATAAAGCTGCCACGGACCGGCTGAGAGATAATGAAACCGCATCCCCTGCTCTTCCCATCCGCGATACATCTCAGCCATGCCCGGCACGGCCTTGAACGGGCGGTGAAACGTGTTCGCCAGCAACTCCTTTTTGTCGAGCACATGACTGATCTTGATCGTGTCGTCGATGTCCGAGATGACCGAGAGGCCGGTGTCTTCGAGCAGGTGAATCGCTCCGACAAACTCGCGCGTGTCGCCGGCTGCAGTGACTGCACGAAAGAGAATCCGTCCATCTGCACAAAATAATCGCTTCACCTCGTCCACGCTCAACTTGATGGTGGCGGCGAAATGTCCGTTGGCCGCGGATGCGCCGAGCGGATAGACCGCCTTTCCGATTTTGACGCTTACCTTTTTACCCCGCTCGTTGTCGGCCAAAAACAATCGCGCACGGTCGGCGAAAATGGCGCGGGCCTGCGCGTCGGACGACTCATCAAGACCGAGTCCTTTTCGAAAGACCGCGAGTAACGCTTTACGTGGCTCGACTTCGAAAACCCAACCGCGCACCTCGGCTTCCCACGCGTCACCGACACGTTGGGCGACGGTCGGAAAGAAGACGACCGCCTCATCTTTGCTGATCTGGGCAGCGCTGGATAATGGAAAGAGCATCCACAGTGATGCGGCCATCAGCAGCCAAGCTCGACGACAGATGAACGCGCCGAGCGTCATTGACCGTTCTTCCGGCCGTTGCCGTTCTGCAGCAAGATATGCCACTTGGGCCTCTTGTGGCTCGCGCGGAACTCGGCCACGTCCACCACCACGGCGCGTTTCTCTTTTTCGATACCGTCGAGGAAGATCAATAGATCAAGCTGCTGCGACGGCGTGCCGAACTGCTCGTCGAACTGTCGCACCATGTCGTTCGCAGACGTCAACTGGCGCCCGAGCACTTCCGAAATCGGGAACGTCAACGCACGTTGGCCTTTCACCGGTTCGTAGGCTTTGCAGACCAGTTCGGTGCAAACCAACGCCGAGTCGGTCTGAAAATCGAAGTCGAAATCATACGGCCGACCCGCGAAGTGGAACGCGCGCAGAATGGCCCGCGCCTTCTCCACCTTACCCAAACGCGGACGCAGCACGGCGAGCGAATCGCAATCGGCCGAATGTTCGAGCGTGGTGAACGATACGCCTTCGCTGATCGCCTCCAGCAGACGGGGACGGTGATCGTGTTCCTGCGGTTTGATCCCGAGCGCGTAGGTTTGCGGATATTTCTCCTTCAACAACGCCTCGAAATCGCCATCGACGCGCCCCTGCGTCTTCACCCACGCACGCACCTCGTCGTCGTTGAAGAACTTCACCCGCTCCTCCGGTGTGCTGATGAACAGCGCCGCGTGCGGCCAGAAGCCGGGCAACCCGATGTTCGAGAGATACCACGAGCGCCGTTCGAGAAAGATATCGCCCGGCTCGAGCTTGGGCAGCAACGCGGCGATCTGCTCGGCGGAGATCAGTGAGTAGTTCACCCGCGCCACTTTCGTGTCGCCCATCCATTCGGAGACGGCGGTTTGCACCGGTAACACGGCCTGGCGCGCGGTGCCCTTCACGATTTGCAGCGCGTTCTGGAGCAACAACTTTTCGCCGCGGCCTTTGCTGAACTTCCAGATCACCTCGGTATCGGCGTCAATCAATGTCCTCAACTCCGCCATGAGCCGGCCGCGCTCGGCCTTGTAGATCGCCTCCCACGCAGCGAATTCGCCGGCTTGAATCAGACTGATAAAACGGAACTTGAGCTTGGCAAAAATACCCGACGGCAAGCCAAGCTCGGGCACTGGCTCATTGAGCAACGTGTCGAACGCGGGATCGTTGGTGAGGCGATGAACCAATTGCAGCGTGAAGCGGTGCTTGGCCGCATGCGCGGCGTAGGCGATCAGGAACGATTCTTCGCGTTCGGCTTTCTCCAGCTTCCAATAACCGGCGTGCCGCTGGCTGATCGCATCGAGCGCCACGAGATAATCGAGGTAGCGCTTCCACGCGGCCCAGACCAGTTCCTTTTCCTCGCGCTTGAGCAGGCGCGGTTCGGCAAGTTTCGTCTCCGGAAACAACGCCGGCGTCTTCTCCACATACTCGATCACCTGCTGCAGACCGGCGCGGTAGATGCAGACCGCGGCGTGATCCTGCTTGATCTGTTTGGTTTGCTCCGCCGTGGCGATCTTGCCTGAATTCACCGGGACGAGGAACAGTAGAGGCACAACAATCGCGAGGCGGATGAGCCAGAAACGCGTGCGACTGCGATGTCGAGCGTTTGAAGTGGAATCAATCATGGTGACGGGTGGCAGATCGCCGAAAGGCTAACCTTCGACTTCTTCACCGGAAAGCAAATTCCCGCCCCGCTACTTCGCCATGAAGACTTCTTCTTCTTTCTTCACCGGCTCCGGGTCCGGCACCAGCGGTGTGCCGCCGCGCTGCGCTTCCGGCTCGTCAGCCTTGTGGAGCTTCACGCTCACGATTTTACTCACGCCGCGTTCCTGCATCGTGACGCCGTAAAGAATATCGGCGGCGGTGATGGTGCGTTTGTTGTGCGTGATGACCACGAACTGCGAATGGCCGAGGAAACTCTGTAGCTTGCGGACGAAGCGACTGATGTTCGACTCGTCCAGCGGCGCGTCCAACTCGTCCAGCACGCAGAACGGGCTGGGTTTGACCTGATAGATGGCGAAGAGCAACGCCACGGCCGTCATCGTCTGCTCGCCGCCGGAGAGGAGCGAGATGCTCTGAAGCTGCTTGCCGGGCGGGCGCGCGATGATGTCGATGCCCGCCTCGAGCACGTCGCCGTCCTGCTGCAACACGAGGTCGGCTTTGCCGCCGCCGAACATCTCGGTGAACGAAATGCGGAAGTTGTCGCGGATTTTCTCGAACGTCTCGACGAACATCTGCCGCGTCTGCGTGTTGATGCGGTTGATTACCTCGATGAGCTGCTGCTTGGCGCTGACGAGATCTGCGTGCTGCTGCGTGAGGAACGTGTGACGTTGCTCGGTCTCCTCGTACTCCTCGATGGCGACGAGGTTCACCGGCCCCATCTCGTCGAGCCGCTTCTGCAACGTGGCCACCTGATCGCCGATGGCATTCCAATCGGTCGCCACACCACTCGAGGCCATCTGCTCCGGTGTGAGCGTCTCGGCCTTCGGCTGACCTTCGTCGGCAAAGGTGATGGTGATGCACTCGCTGCGAATATCGTCGAGGTTCACCCCGTACTTCTGCTGCACGCGTTCGCGGAGATTTTGCGCGGTCATCTGCCGTTGCGCCAACTCGACCTCGAGCGCGCCGCGCTGCTGCTGCAATTCCGTGACGGCCAACCGCCGCTCTCGCAGGTCATCCTCGCGCCCGCTGACCTGCGCCGACTGCGCGCCCTTCTCGTCGAGCAACGCGGCGGCCTGCTGGTTCACTTGATCCCGTTGATGCTGCAAGACTGCGATGCGCGACTGCGATTCGGCGGTTTCAGCTTCGAACTGGCCCTTGCGTTGGATGAACCCGCTGATCTCACCGCGACGGCGTTCGGCCAGCGTCTTCAACTCGCCGATGCGCTGTTCGAGCGCCGGTTGCTGTTTCGCGTAGGAAGCGCAAAGCTGCTCCTCCGTCGCGACGGCCACCTTCGCCTCGGTCAAGTCGCCATGGGCCGCATCGCGGTTCTGGTTCAGCGTTTCCTGTGCGGCCGTCAGCTCGCCGACCTGCATCTGCGCGGTGCGTTCGTGCTCCTCCAATTCACCGAGCCGTGTCGAGAGCGCGCTCCATTTCTGTTTCCCTTCCTCCTCCTGCGCGGCGAGGCTCTGGATCTCGAAAACAACCGTGTCGATCTTCTGATGCAGGACGCGGTTGGAGTTTTGAAGTGCATTGAACTCGCCCTGCGCGGTGGCGATGGCCACCTCTTGCGCGCGCAGTTCGGTCTGCGCCGATTGCAAGCTCGCCTGCAATTCCGTCTGCTCAGCCAGCGCCGCACCTTTGCGCCGACTGGCGTCGCCCACCTGTTCCTGTAGCCGGTTCAGTGCAGTCTGTAATTCAGCGATCTGATTCTTGCGGCCGAGAATCGAGCCGGGAGCTTTGCCTGAGCCGTTCGAAACGCCGCCGGTGAAGACGCCGTGGCGGCTGAGCAATTCGCCCGAGAGCGTCACGTAATCGTGCTGGCCGTTCTCCTGCTTCCACGCGGCCGTCGCTGCGGCGAGAGTGTCCACGATAATCGTGCTCGCGAGCAGACGTTGCACGAGCGATTGAACATCTGGATCCGCGGTGACCACCGCCGGTGCCGCCGTGCCGAACGATTCGGAGACCGGCGCGATTTCCCTGCTCTGATAAAGGGCGAGCGCGGCGATGCTTGCGCGGCCTTTCTTGTGCGTGGCGAGGTCGGCCAGGATTTGCTGCGCGGCCTCGGGCTGCCCGGTCAGCACGAGCTGGAGGTGATGGCCGAGCGCGGCCTCGATCGCGACGACGTACTGGTCGGGCACGCGGATCTTGTCCGCGAGCGTGCCGAGCACGGCTTGCGACTGGCGCAACGCCGCCTGCGTGCCGGCGCCGAAACCTTCGTGACTCTGCTCGAGTTGCTCGAGCACGTTCAGGCGCGCGCGCAATTCCGCCTGCTGGCGCACGAGCGCATCCAGCTCCTGTGTGACGATGGAAATCTCCTGCTGCAACGCGCGCAGACGGTTCTGCCGCTCCTCGAGCGTGCCGCGCCGCGATTGCACGCTGAGTTTCTCGGTCTCGAAGTTCGCCGTGAATTCGCCGAGCCGCGTCTCGAGCCGCGCGCGTTCCTCTTCGAGCTGGATTTTCTCGGAGGAAAGTTTCTCGAGCCGGATCACGTTGCCCTGCTTCGATATCTCCAGCGCGGTCATCTCGTTGCGCACGCGCGTGAGTTGCTGGGCGGCGGCGAAGGCCGCGGACTGCGTCTGGCGCAGAGCCTCACGGCGCTGGGCCAGTTCGGTCTCCACGCGATGCAACGCCCCGCGTTTCTCGTCGAGCGCGGCGCGGTTGAACTCGAGCGCCTTCTGCGAGATGGCGAGACGCTCGCGCAACGCGAGCAGCTCCTGCTCGGCGATGGCACGGCGCTCCTCGGATTCGTGGATCTCGTGCAACGCCTGCGCGTTCTGCGTCTCCAGCTCGTGCAACCGTTCCTGATTGAAATGAATACGGCTCTCGTGACGGTCCGCCTGCCCTTTCAGTTCCAGCCCCTGCTGCTGGGCGGCGTTGATCCGCTGCTCAATCCCGCCGAGTTGTTCGCGCAGCGCGGAGATCTCGTCTTCCTGCCGCAGAATGCTTTCGTTGCCGATCTCGGCCTCCGCCCGCAACCGGCCGATGCCGGTTTCGCGCTCGCGGATCTCGCCGACTGCGACATCGAACTGGTGCCGGGAAAGCTGCGTGTCGAGATGCTGCAGCTCTTGTTGGATCGTTTTGTAACGGCGCGCCTTGCCAGCCTGACGCTGGAGCGAACCGATCTGTCGCTTCACTTCGCGGATCGTGTCCTCGAGTCGCAGTAGATTTTGATCCGTGAGCTCGAGCTTGCGGAGCGACTCGCGCTTCTGCGCTTTGAACTTGGTGATCCCCGCCGCCTCCTCGAACACCATCCGCCGATCCTCCGGTTTGCTGGAAATGATCTGCGTGATGTTTCCCTGCGCCATGATCGAGTAGCTCGCACGCCCCATCCCCGTGCCCATGAAAAGCTGCTGGATATCCTTCAACCGGCACGACGTCTTGTTGATGAAATACTCGCTGCCGCCATCGCGAAAGACACGGCGCGTCACGGTCACTTCATTGTAACTCAGCTCGACGCCCGCCGCCTTGAGATGCTCCCCATCCACATCGCCGATCGTGAGCGAGACTTCGGCCATGCCGTGCGCCTTGCGAGTGTCCGTGCCGTTGAAAATCACATCGGCCATCTCGCCGCCGCGCAGCGCCTTGGCCGACTGCTCGCCGAGCACCCAGCGAATGGCATCCGAGACATTCGACTTGCCGCAACCGTTCGGGCCGACAATGGCCGTGATGCCCGGCTGAAAATGAATTGTCGTCTTGTCTGCGAACGACTTAAACCCAAGCGCCGTAAGACTCTTCAAATACATGACCAAAAATTAAGACGAACCAAGCTCTCTGTAAAGTCAAAAGCCCTATCTGTTGTGGCTACTTACTCACAATACCACTACCGATATGCGGAAGCCATTCTCGCTAAAATTCTCGAGCGAACCCTGTTTTAAGCCGCTCACTCTGCGAGCAGTTTGCACGCTGGCGGCACACTTGGCTTCTTCTTAACCACGGAGCGCACGGAGGATTTCACAGAGGCACAGAGAGCCTTTCTTCGGATACTCTGTGCGAATCTCTGTCTGCTCTGTGGTTAAACCCGATTCTCCACGTTCACTTCACGAGTAGCTTGCGCGCAGCGGCGCGGACGGATTCGGCGAGTTCTTTCGGAGCGAGCACGCGGCAGTCGCCTCCCCACGAGAGGACCCAGCGCGTGACTTCGACGAGGCTGGAGAGTTTGACGCGCAGCTCCACGATGCCGTCGGCCAGTTCCGTCAACTCCTGCGAGGGATGCCAGCGTTTCTCGCGGATGTAGTCGGCCACGCGCTCGTGGAAACGGAGCGCGATCTTGAATTCTCCTTCTCCGGAATGAACCCCGAAACTGTTCCGCAGCCGTTCGCGCAGCGAGAACTTCTTGGGCGGCGCGAAGGTCTTGCCCGTCGGTTCGGCGGCGAGCACGCGCGCGGGGACGAAGGTGCGCAGGTCGTTGCGCAGATGGTCGTGAGCGAACAGGAACCAATCGCCGTTAATGTTGCCGAGGTGATACGGATCCACCACGCGCGTCTCCGGTTCGGCTTGGCCCGGTTTGCGGTAACGAAGGCGAAGCTGCTGGCGCGCGCCGACGGCTTTGGCGAGCAGATTGAATGTCTCCAGATTCACCACCGGCTCGGCGCTGGTGTGGAAGGAGACGGTCTTCTCCCACTCCGCCAGATGCAGTGAAACGGAATCCGGCAGGCCGGCGCTGATCTTCTTGAAGGCGCTGGACAGGGGCGCTTCGAAGGCCGTGCCGCGATAGGCCGCGAGTGCTTTCTCGGCTACAAGCAGAGCGAAGAGTTCGCCTTCGCTGATTTGCATCGCGGGAAAACTCTCGACCGACTCGGTGTAATGGTAGCCATTGTGCGCGGCCACGAAAGCCAGCGGGAGCCCGAGGCGATCGCGCATGAACTCGAGATCGCGATGGATGGTCTTGGTGCAGACCTCGAGATCAGCGGCGATTGTCGAGGCGTTCGGATGAGTCCCGGCGGCAAGCGCTTGATGAATGCGCAGCATCCGCTCCAAAGGCGGACGATGGCTTCCGATGCGGCTGGGAGCCGGCGTTTTCCGGCGCGGTTTCACGCACGCAGATTATCGGCGACCGCAGCGCGAGGCGAGGCTCAAGCGAGCTTGGCGAGCAACTCGTCGTTGGTCTTGTGCTTCTTGAGCGCGGCGGTGAGCGTCTCCATCGCTTCGATGGGATTGAGGTCCACCATCATGCGGCGCAGCTTGCGGATGGCCTCGAGATTCTTGGCGGGGAAGAGCTTCTCCTCTTTGCGCGTGCCGGACTTGGGGATGTCGATGGCCGGAAAGATGCGGCGCTCGGAGAGCTTGCGGTCCAGCACCAACTCCATGTTGCCGGTGCCTTTGAACTCTTGGAAAATAAGTTCGTCCATACGGCTACCGGTGTCCACGAGCGCTGTGGAGAGAATGGTGAGTGAACCGCCATTCTCGATCTTGCGCGCGGCGGCGAACATCTTGCGCGGGATTTCCAGCGCACGAGCGTCCACACCACCGGTCATCGTGCGGCCGGAACCGCCGTGGTTGCTGTTGTAAGCGCGGGCCACGCGGGTGATGGAGTCGAGCAACACCATGACATCCTGACCGCATTCGACGAGGCGACGGCAGCGCTCGATCATGAAGCGGGAGAGACGCACGTGCGTCTCGATGTCCATATCGTTCGAGCTGGCGACGACCTCGGCCTTCACGCTGCGCTGGAAATCGGTCACTTCCTCGGGGCGCTCATCGATTAGCAGCACCATCACATACACATCGGGGTGGTTGGTGGTGACGGCGTTGGCGATCTGCTTGAGGATGGTGGTCTTGCCGGTGCGCGGCGGGGCGACGATGATGCCGCGCGTGCCTCTGCCGATGGGCGTGACGAGATCGATGATGCGCGTCTCGAGCACGTCGGGCGTGGTCTCGAGGTTGAACTTCTCGATCGGATCAATCGTGGTGAGATTCTCGAAGCGCACGGCCTGCACGAACTTCTCGAACGGCATGTCGTTCACCGTCAGCACTTCCTTCATCTGCGGGCTGTTGCCGCGGTGCGGCGGCTGCAGCTTGCCGGACACCTTGCATCCCTCGCGCAGAAAACAGCGCTTGATGGTGTCCGGCGTCACGAAAATATCGGTCGGCTTGGGCTGGAAACGGTTCTCCGGCGAACGGAGGAAGCCGAAGCCTTTCTCTGCAACTTCAAGGAAACCATAACCGGTTTCCGGAACTACCAACATGGGTTTGCTCATAATCTAACTCACTACGGAACATTGGGATGCTGACTTCACGACGTGCAAACGCGCACACGCAAGCTACCCCTCCTGGAAACGCTGACCTGAACTTTCGGAACTTTAAGAACTCTGAGAACTTTTGAGAATCTCGAAAATGGTCAAACGACCTCGGACAACCGTGTGTTTAAGCAAAACAAACGGCGGACGCAACATTTATTTTAAGATTTTTCAGCCGCCCACTTCAGCCTTCGCCTCGGCAGCCAGCGCGGTGGAAAGGTAACGTTCACCGGTCGAACAGGCGATGGTCACGATGATCTTGCCTTTGTTCTCCGGACGGCGGGCAACCTCGAGAGCCGCGATCACGTTCGCGCCGGTGGAGATACCGACGAGGATTCCCTCCTCCTTGGCGAGTCGGCGCGCCATCGCGAAAGCGTCGTCATTACCCACCTGCACACACTCGACGATCTGCGGATTGCCGGCGCTGTCTTTCAAATGGAGATTCTTCGGCACGAAACCGGCGCCGGTGCCCTGAATCTTGTGCGGGCCGGGCTTGACCGGCTCGCCTGCGAGGGTTTGTGAAATGACCGGCGAATCCTTCGGCTCGACGGCGATGGCCTGAAAGGAAGGCTTACGCGACTTGATCACCTCGACGCAGCCGGTGATGGTGCCGCCCGTGCCGACGGCGGCGACGAAAATGTCCACTTTGCCATCGGTGTCGGCCCAGATTTCTTCCGCCGTGGTCTTCATGTGGATCGCCGGGTTGGAGGGGTTCTCGAACTGCTGCGGGATCCACGAATTCGGCGTCTCGGCCGCGAGCGCGGTGGCTCGGGCGATGGCGCCCTTCATCCCCTCGGGTCCGGGAGTGAGAACGAGCTTGGCGCCGAGCATCGCCAGCAACGTGCGGCGTTCGAGCGACATCGTCTCGGGCATGGTGAGAATGATCTTGTAGCCTTTGGCCGCAGCGACGAAGGCCAGCGCGATGCCGGTGTTACCACTGGTCGGTTCGATGATGATGGTGTCCTTCTTGAGGATGCCGCGCTGCTCCGCATCCTCGATCATCGCCATGCCAATACGATCCTTCACGCTGCCAAGCGGGTTGAAGAATTCGCACTTGAGCAGAACGGTGGCGCCGATCCCGGCCGTGACCTTGTTCAGACGAACGAGCGGAGTGCGGCCGACGGTCTCGATGATGTTGTTGTAGATGCGACCCATAAAACGTGTTGGTTGGTTTCGGTTGCTGTGAATTAAGCGCCGAGATTCTGTCGGAACAACGAGGCTGAGCAAGCCTTTTCTGCCACGACCGCGGTGGATTTTAAAACCAAAATGTCCCCGCCCAGCCTTGCGGCCAGACGGGGACAAAGTGGGTGTGGGAGCCCGCCACGCTCTCTTTCCCTTGCTGGCATTAGGCGCCGTAAAGGCTGCCAGCTTCCCGACGCCATTCTCCACGGCAAGCGGAGTTATCGGCCTCATAGCAGGGCCGTCCAGCGCCTTACGGCGACCGGATTTCGGGTGGGGCCTCTCAGCTCGCTTGGACTGGCGGTTGCGCCGCCGGCTCGCGAACCCGGTAGAGACACGTCTGTGATTTTCAGTCCGCGTCTCCACCCCTTGGCACCAGGACGGCCCCCGCTTATGGCGGGGCGTTGGCCCAGTGCGACGGGTCTGGCCTCTTATCCCTCAGATTGCATTTGGCTCACAAGCCAGCGGTACCTTTTAGGGTATCGCCGACGTTTTGGAAAGTTTCACGGAGCTTGCCTAGCCCTCATGTCTTTTCCCGCCGCGGATGCCGGCTTTGTCCACCTTTCGGTGTCTTTCGCCGAGCTGCCTCCTACCGGAGACAGCGGGACATTCCGCCACGTGCTGGCACGCAGTAGCAATCGTTCACCCTCTGGGTGACTGCGATTCGCCCAAGCCCGAAACCAGCTTGGGTTACTTAACTCGGTTCAGGGTAGCTTCTCATCACCCTTCGCCGCTCGGTTTCCAATTCGCGTTCTGACAGCGCGCGAACGCCATCAGTGGAACCAGTGAATCCTGCCTCCTGACTTGCACTCCGAACCTTGCGGCCCGAAGCACCGTCCAGAGGGGACCGGTCAACCAGCCTGACCTGTCCTTTTCCCAGTTGCCTGGGATCATCTTAGGAGTTTCCAACCTCGGCTTTTGACTCCGGCCGGTCTCTCCAGTTCTTTCAAAGAACATAATCACTATAGCCGACCTTCTGCATTCGACTACTAAATCTTATGCACACGCTTATTCACAAAAAGCGCAGCCATTATTTTTAACAAAACTCCAAAAACAACTGGCACCATTGGTTGAAACACACTTCACAAAAATCTCTCTACACACGAAAAATGCGCGCGCAAAGAGCGTTGTGAATAACTGTGCTCGCGCCGTCTGCTAAAAACTTCCTGCTTCAAGCCCATTCCTCCTCTATCCGACAAAACAAAAAAGCCCGCCGTGTGGCGGGCTTTTGAAAACGCGAATTGCGTCAGGCCTTTTTCTTCTTTTTGGCGACGACGACTGTCTTCTTACGTTTGAGGTAGCTGAGGCGGCGTTTGCGTTTCTCGGTTTTGTTGTATTGCTTGCCCATAATTCTTTACAAGGTCGGAACAAATCGTTCTTCTGGCTGCGGACTATGAGGGGTCGTCTCGCGCCGTTCAACATCAATTTGCTACTCGCGGTACTTGCACTACTCGCGGCCGGCTGCGCCTCTCTCACGGGCAGCAACAAAGAGGGCAGTTCGCTCAAATTCCACATCGAGACAAATCCCGGCGACCCGAGCCGCACGGGCATTGCCGCCGTGGGCCGCGCGCGACCGGTGCACATCACCATCGATCTGGAGCCGGTCATCTTCGAGAACCACATCGAAAGCGCGGCGGTGATGGAGACTGACGGTGGCGGGTTCGCCATCTTAGTTAAGTTCAACGATTTTGGAACCGCTCTCTTCGAGAGCATCACCACCGCCCACCGCAGCAAGCGGCTCGTGATCGGCAGCCGCTTCACCGAGGCCCGCTGGTTGGCCGCGCCGATGATTATAGGCACCGAGAAGAAGGGCGTCATCGCCTTCACTCCCGACGCCACTCGCAAAGAAGCCGAACGCATCGTACGCGGTCTGAACAATCTTCTCGAAACCGCGCGGAAAAAATGAAGTTCTCTTTTCTGTTTGCTCTGCTCGCCGCTGCCCTACCTTTTCTAGCCGCCGCTCAGCCATTCCAGTTTCCGACTGCGAACCGCCATCTGCTCGACGCGAATCAGCAGGAGAAATTCTTCGTCGGCACTGTCGGCAAGCCGTGGACGAGCGGCGATTTCGGCTGCGTACGGACCGGCGGCACGCAGATGCACGAGGGCATCGACATCCGCTGCCTGCGCCGGGACAAACGCAGCGAACCGCTCGACACTGTCCACGCCACCGCCACCGGGACAGTCGCCTACATCAACGCAAAACCATCGCTCTCGAACTACGGTAACTATCTCATCCTCCGCCACCAGATTGAAGGGCTGGAAGTTTACACGCTCTACGCCCACCTCGCTTCGATCACGAGTGGTTTCAAAACCGGCACCGCCGTGACGGCTGGCGAAATCATCGGTGTGATGGGGCGCACCACGAACACGCGCGAGCAGATTTCGAAAGAACGCGCCCACGTCCACTTCGAGATCAACTTCTTCGTCAGCGACCGCTTCGCCGGGTGGTACAAGTCCCATCATCCTGGCCAGCGCAATGACCACGGCGATTGGAATGGGCAAAATCTCCTCGGCCTCTCGCCCAGCAAACTATTCCTCGCCCAGCAACGCCTCGGCGCGAAGTTCACCCTGCTCGAACACATCCGCAGCCAGACCGAGCTCTGCCGCGTCTTTGTCCGCGACACGGATTTCCCATGGCTTCGCCGCCACCCAGCACTCGTCCGCGACAACCCGCGCGCCAAAGCCGAAGGCATCGTGGGCTACGAGATTGCTCTGAACTGCAACGGCGTACCTTTCGATTTGACCCCGCGCGCGGCGAGCGAGGTGCGGAGCGAGGGTAAATGGCAACTGCTCTCGGTGAATCAGGCCGAGTTCGAGCGGGCCGGCTGCCGGCGTCTTGTGTTCAAGAAGGGTAGCAAATGGATTCTCACCGCCAGCGGCGAGAGTCTTCTTTCTCTGCTGACACACTGAGACCCGACACAGGAGCGAACGCCTCGCTAATCGGAAAGCCAATTGAGATTGTCGCTATTAGAATCAGAAAACCTTTTTTGAATCATTATTAAAAATATCTTGCGTCATCCACCTTCCTCTTGTAGGTACAAGGACGTCCGAAATGCTGGAGGTTGGAAGTTTTAAACAAAATCAGTGCTATGCGAGTTGATGGATACTCAGATTTAGTCCGATTGAACAGCAGCCACGTCAGTGGTTTGCGTTCTCAAAGTTCCCAGCAACTCTCCTCAGCGAAGCAGCTCGACACTCGCGCCCAAGCTCAGGCCATCAGCGAACAGCGCTCGGCTCCCTCGATGGCAGCGCTCCAGAGGATGTCGGAACAGGCTAGCGCCTCCGCTGCGAGCCTCGCGGATAGCGATCCGCTCAAGTCTTTCGCCTCCCGCCTCTCGAACGATCTTTCCGCAAGTTCCAACGCACTGGGTACCGTTGCCGATTTCAGCCAGTTCCAGTCCGCTGCCGGCTCCGCCCATCGACAGTTGACCAGTATCCTGCAACAGGCCAATAGCCGTCTGGCCAAGTTGGCGTAATTCCGCATCTCACTCCCGCACGCGCACCACGGTTTTCACTGCACGATTGCCCTTGGCCATCGCCTTGAACAGTTCAGGCAGATTCGCCAACAACACCTCGCCGTCCACGAAATCGTCCGCTCGGATCACACCGGCCTCGATCAACTCCAACGCGCGACGGATGGTCCTCGGCGTGTGGTGAAAACTCGCGAGCAACCTCAGGTTCGAGTAATGGATCAGGCCAGCGTCGAGCGTGATACTCGCGCCCGCCGGACAGCCACCGAAGAAATTCACCACGCCACCTTTGCGGACAAGTTTCACCGCCGCTTCCCACGTCTCCGGTTTGCCGACCGCTTCCACCACCACGTCGAACAACTTCGCCACAACGGCTTTCACGGCAATCGCCACATCGTCGCCATTGCTCACATCAATGACCCGCTTCGCGCCGAGCTTGCGCGCGGCAGCCAGCCGTTTCTCGCCGCGCCCCACCACCTTCACCTCGCAACCGGCCTCCTTGGCGAGCGCAGTAAACATCAGTCCAATCGGCCCCGCGCCGATAATCAGCACGCGCTGGCCCGCACGCAGTTTGCAATCCTCCACGCCCTGCACCACGCAGGCGAGCGGCTCCGTCAACGCCGCGTCGCGGAAATCCGTTGCGGGTTTCAGTCGCAGCAGATTCTTCGCAACCAACCGCGCCGGCACAACGATGGATTCGGCATACGCGCCATTCAGGAAAAGTAAGTCATCGCAAAGATTCTCCTGATTTTGCCGACAGTAGAAGCACTCACCGCACGGCGCGGAGTTCGCCACCACCACGCGGTCGCCGACTCGCCAGCCAACCGCTTGCGAGGTCACTCCCGAAATCACGCCGGCCAGCTCGTGGCCGAAGACCGCCGGCGGCACGATCATCCGCGCATGATAACCGCGTTTGAAAACCTTCAGGTCCGTGCCGCAAGTGAGCGCCACTTCGATGGCGACGCGCACTTCACCCGCGCGCAACGCCCGCGCTGGCACACGCTCGATGCGCACATCCTCTTTCCCGTGCAGCACGGCTGCTCTCATCGCCGCAGTGTGTGCAACATCTTCCTTGCCTCGCAACGCCTTTTTCACGACCGTCTCGCGCGATGGAACTCATTCGCCAGATCATCGATCACGTCCTCCACCTCGACCGCCATCTCGGCGGTTTGATTCAAGACTTCGGCCCGTGGTTCTACGCGATTGTTTTCCTGATCATCTTCTGCGAGACCGGCCTAGTGGTGACGCCCTTTCTGCCGGGCGATTCCCTGCTCTTCGCCCTCGGCACCTTCGCCGCGATCCCGAACGGATTGAACCTCGCCGCGTTGCTCGTGCTCATTCCCATCGCCGCAATCCTCGGCGACACGGTGAACTACTGGATCGGCCGCAGCACCGGTCATAAGCTAGCTGCAAAGTTTCCGCGCATCGTGAAGAAGGAATATCTCGACCGCACGCACCGCTTCTACGATCGCTACGGCGCGAAGACCATCGTGCTGGCGCGGTTCGTGCCGATCGTGCGCACCTTCGCGCCGTTCGTGGCCGGCGTGGCCGAGATGAGCTATCGCCGCTTCATGGCCTTCAACATCCTCGGCGGCATCATCTGGGCCGCAGTGCTCGTGCCGCTTGGCTACATCTTCGCGCAGCATCGATTCGTGAAGGAGCGGTTCTCCACCGTCATCTTCGCCATCATCTTCCTCTCCATCCTGCCCGGCGTGTTTGAATTCCTCCGCGAACGCAAACGGCTGAAGATGGAAAAGGCTTCTGCGAAGTAAACGCAGCCGCGGCGGAAATCTAAATCACGACGCGTGGCCGCCGAGATACACCCGCGGCACGCGATACGTAATGGCCGTGAGCACTTCCCACGGGATCGTCCCCGCCCATTCGGCAAGTTGCGCCGCCGTGATTTCCTTGCGCCTCTGCCGACCGATCAGCACCACCTCGTCTCCCACCCTCACGCGTTTGAGCGCGGAGATGTCCACGAGCATTTGATCCATCGTGATGCGGCCAACGACAGGACAAAGCTTGCCGCCGATGAGCACCTGCGCCTGTCCGCTGCCTGAACGTAAATACCCGTCACCGTAACCGGCGGTGAGCGTCGCCACACGCATCGGCCGCGACGCGATGAACGTCCGTCCGTAGCTCAACGGCGTGCCCGCAGGCACTTCTTTCACCAAACCGACACGGCATTTCCACGAGAGCGCCGGACGCAGATGGCGCTTCAGCACTGAGGCAATTCGCCGCTTGGCTGGCGGCACCACGCCATAAACCGCGAGGCCGGGCCGCACGGTGTTGAAAATCGTCGTCTTCTCCAGCAGCAATGCGCCGCTGTTGTTCACGTGCAAATACTCAAACGCGCGCCCCGCCTTGAGCAGCGGCGCCAGCAGGCGATTGAATCGCCGCCGCTGTTCGCGCGCGAACGCCGCGTCGTCTTCCACTGCTGCGTAGTGCGTGTAAATCCCGATCAACCGCAACCCCGGCAACTGCTCCACCGCCGAAATCAATTCGCGTGCTTGTTCCGTCGCCACACCAAGCCGTCCCATTCCCGTGTCCACTTTGATATGCACACCGACTGACCGCTTCAATCGAAGCGCGGCGGCGGAAACCAGTTTCGCCTCGGCCAGGGTCGAGAGCGTCAACATCACATCATCACGTACGGCGCGTTCAATCTCCTCCGGCAAACATGCTCCGAGCATCAGCACGGGCCAACCGCGGCCGACCGCCCGAATCGCCTGCGCCTCGGCGAGATTCGCCACGCCAAAAACATCCGTGCCGCTCTGCATCAGCAGCGCGGCGATCTGCTTCAATCCGTGACCGTAGGCGTCGGCCTTCACCACGGTCATGATTTTCACATCAGGCCCGACGCGGTGGCGTATCCACCCGAGATTCTCGCGCAGCGACGTCAAATCCACCTCGGCCCAGCAACGGTAGGAATGGTTCATCTCAAACAGGCAACACGCGCAGCGGCCGCGCCTTCACAAAATTTGTTTCACGCAGATAAATCGGCTCCAGACTTTCGCCGGCGACAAAATCTTCCCGGCCCACCGACAGCAATCCGAGCTGTGCCGCATCCGGAAACATCTGCGTTCCTCCCAAGCGATCCGCTTCGGGGCCGATGATTGTTTTCCCAGCGGACTGCAGCAATTCGTCGCGGCCGACAATTCTCAACGGCTCAATTAAGTTGAAACCGGCATCACTCAATTCGTAATCAGCGCGGTAGAAGTCGCCGCGTTGCGCATCGATCGCAAGGCGAATCGGCCCGCGCAATCCCGTCGCATGCGCGGTGGCGGCGAGCGCTTCAGCGCTGCTCAATCCCAGCAATCCCACGCCACGCGCCAAGGCCCAACCTTGTGCCAGCGCGATGGACGCGCGGATTCCCGTGTAACTGCCCGGTCCAAGTCCGACCACGATGCGTTCGACAGCTTCGCGTTCCAAGCCAGCCTGCCGCAACGCCTCTTCAACCAAAGCCATCGCACTCGGTGCGTGGCCCGTGGCCAAAGCCGCGCCGCGCACTGTGCCGTCATCCAGCACAGCCACGCCGCGGCGTTCGCTGGAAAACTCAAGTGCCAGAATCTTCATACGCAATACGCCGCGAGCCGTCTTCCAGCACCTCGATCCACACGCAACGGAACGCGCCTGTGGCGTGCGATGTCTTCAGCAAACTTTCCCATCGTTCGATCCATTCAATCACCGTCACGCCCGCTGGCCGCAGATATTCTTCCAAACCCGCACCAATGATCTGCCGTTCCGTCTCCAACCGGTAGAGATCAATGTGCGACAACGGTAAACGTCCGCCGCCGTATTCGTTCACGAGGGCAAACGTTGGCGACGAGATGCGCGCCGTCACTCCCAGCCCGCGCGCCAAGCCGCGCACGAGTTGCGTCTTGCCCGCGCCAAGGTCGCCCGAAAGCCCGAGCACCCAGCCCGGTTGCGCCGCGCGTCCCCACGCTTCACCCAGCGCCTCGGTCTCGGCCGCGTTATGCGAAATGAGTGTATCCTTGGACATTCAGTGGGCGCGCGCCGTGATGATCGCGCAGCGTGATGCCGCTGCCGCTCGTGATCTTGCCGATGCAACTCAGCTTGAGCGCGGGGAACTCCTGCTTCCACGCATCAAGCAACCGCACTGCATCCGCGCTCGCGATGGTGAGGAGCAACTCGAAATCCTCGCCATCCGTCAACGCGGCCAGCAACGGCGACTTGGCAGCGTTCCCTTGACGCGCGCGCGCTTTCGCGGCACGACTGACAGGAACGGTGGTGGTCAACAATTCCGCACCGACACCACCGGCTTTCAAAATGTGCCGGAGATCGCCTGCAACGCCATCGCTCAGATCCATCATCGAGTGGATCGAAAAATTCCGCGCCAACCAACGGGCTTCAGCCAATCTCGGCTCGAATTCAAGATGCCTGCCCGCCAGCGAGCCGCCCAGTTCGCCGGTCACAAAAAGGGCGTCACCGACCTTTGCGCCACTGCGCCGCACGCATTTATCTTTCGCCACCCAACCAAGCAACGCGATGGAAAGAAGCATTCGATCGGGGTTCGTCGTCGTCTCACCGCCGACGATGGCCACGGCGTGCCGCGCGGCCAGCGAGTTCAATCCGCGGTAGATTTCCTCAACAAATCCCACGTCGTACTTGCTCGGCAACGCGAGTGTGATCAGGGCGTGCGTGGGTGTGCCGGCCATCGCTGCGATGTCGCTCAAAGCTCGCGCGAGCGCTTTGTGTCCGACCTGCTCCGGCTTCGCATTCGTCGTGAAGTGGACGCCTTCCACCACCGCGTCGGTCTTGAAGAGCAGCCAGCGATCCGGCAGTCCCACATCGAGCACAGCGCAGTCGTCACCAATGCCGGCTATCACGGAAGGGTCCGCAGGAAGGGCGCCGGCGAGGCGGGCGATGAGATCGAATTCGTTCATGCGTCAGCGCCGAACCAGCGGCGCACCAGTTCCGGATTCATCAGCCAGAGAAAGTTCACCAAGTTGAACACGGCGTGTGCCGTGATTGGCACGAGCAGAGTGCCGGTGCGTTCATAGAGATGAGCGAGCAACGCGCCGAGGAAGAAAAGTGGCACGAAAATCGCCGGGGTGCCGTGGATGGCGGCAAAGAAAAAAGCGGTGCCCCAAATGGCGGTGCGAGGATACCCGACTTGCTTCACCGTCGGATAAATGACGCCGCGGAAGAGAACCTCCTCGACCATCGGCGCAAGTCCCACGGCCATCAACGCGGTCAGCACGCGTTCACCTGCCGATGCCGCGCTCTGCACCATCTGCACCGCCTGCTGGGGTTTCACGGGAAATCCAATCCCTTCCAGAACCAGCGCGCTCAGTTGTCCCAGCGCCCATGCGGGCGCCAGCACGAGGAGTCCGACCAACGCCCCGACGCCCACCGCAAGGCCCCAGCGCGGCGCACCCAAACCGAAAGCGTCGGCCCAACTGATGCCGCGCCGCCATAAGAGCACGCCGACCAAGACGAGCGCCGCCACATGGAGGCCGAGCATCTGCACGACGAGCGTTGTCACGCTGTTCGTGTTGGCCTGAAACGCACCAGCGGGCGCAAATTGCGCGCGGATCAGTTCGGCGCCGCACAGCAGGAGAAGCCATGCCATCAGCAACCGCAGCACATCCACGGGGGTCCATGGTTTTTCCGAAACCATAACAAATCTTATTACGAGCCAGCGCGGTGTGACGATGCAAAAGTGTCCGCGCTTTCTGCGTTGCCGCAAATCGGCCCGGCTTTTAACATGTCGTCGATTTATGTCTGAGAGCATTTCTTCCCAAACCCGAAGCGACGGCCGCCGTGCTGACCAGATCCGCCCGGTGCGATTCCAAAATCACATCGCTCCACACGCCACCGGCTCCACGCTGATCGAGTGGGGGCAGACGCGTGTGATCTGCGGCGTGACCATCGACGAAGCCGTGCCGCGGTGGATGAAGGAACAGGGCGCGACCGGCGGCTGGGTGACCGCCGAGTACTCGATGCTCCCCTACTCGACGTTGCAACGAAAGGCGCGCGATATTTCGAAGGGTAAGATCGACGGGCGTTCGCAGGAAATTCAGCGGCTCATCGGTCGCTCGATACGGGCGGCGATGGACCTCGATAAACTTGGGCTGCGAACGGTGTGGATTGATTGCGATGTGTTGCAAGCGGACGGCGGCACGCGCACGGCTGCCATCACCGGCAGCTACGTTGCACTGAGCCTCGCCGTGCGAAAACTCATCGCCGACGGCAAGCTCACGGAAAATCCGATCACCAACCCCATCGCCGCCGTCAGTGTCGGCATCGTAAAAGGCGAGCCTCTCTGCGACCTCTGTTACACCGAGGATGTCGCGGCCCAGGTGGACATGAATCTGGTGATGACGGGCAAAGGCGAGTTCATTGAACTGCAAGGTACCGGCGAGGAATCCACCTTCACCGACGTGCAACTGGCCGCGATGCTCACCCTCGGCCGCAGCGGTGTTCGCCAGTTGTTGGCTGCGCAAGAAGCCGCCTTGGCCGACGCGTAGTTTTGCACACCTGTTCGCAGCGTGAATTCCACCCGGCTTTATCTTTTGCGCCACGGCGAGGTCGAGGCGCGTTACCAGCGCGTCTTCGGCGGGCGCATCGACATGGAACTTTCGCCGCACGGCCACGCGCAGGCGGCGGCATTGGCGAAGTTCCTCGAGCGCGTCGCTTTCGATGCGATTTACGCCAGCCCGATGAAACGCGCACAGCAGACGCTCGCGCCGTTGGCTGGGCAGTATTTGCGCAAGCCCGTCATCCTGCCGGATCTGCGCGAGATGGATTTCGGCGTCTGGACGGGATTGAAATGGAGCGAAGTGCAGGAACGCCACGACGTGAGCGTTCACCAGTGGCTGGAGCAACTGGACAAAGGTACCGTGCCGGAAGCAGAAAGCACCGCAGAGACGCGCGCACGCGTCGAGCCGTGCCTGCAACGCATCCTCACTGAATCCCAGGGAAAGACCGTGGCTGTCGTCTGCCACGGCGGCATCGTGCGAACACTGCTCGCGCTGCTGCTCGATTTGCCGATCGTAAAAACCGCCGCGTTCGAAATTGATTACGCGAGCCTGACTGTAGTGGACCATCGGCCGAACAAAGTGGATTTACAATTGTTGAACTTCACCCCGTGGCGCGATCATCTGTGAAAGCTAAAAATCTCTGGCGAATCTCCATTGTGACAGGCGCTGAAGCGGAGGAAGCTATCGTCGAATTATTCGGCCGACTCTTCCCGCAGTCCGCCTCCGTGTGGGCCAATGCGGAAACCAAAGCGACTATCGTGACGGTTTACTGCACGCGCCAAACCGATTGGAACGCCGCCAAACGAGACGCGCTCAAGCAAGGATTGGAGACAATCCGTGCGTGCGGATTGGACATCGACCTCGGTCGCATCGAAGCCAAAAGCATCCGGCACGAGGATTGGGCTGAGTCGTGGAAAAGGCACTTCAAGCCCATCTCCATCGGCTCACGTCTGCTGATCAAACCGAGTTGGAGCCGGCGCAAGCCCGTCGCGGGACAAGCCGTGGTCGTGCTCGATCCCGGTCTGAGTTTCGGCACCGGCCAACACGCCACGACATCCTTCTGCCTTCGCGAACTGACACGCAATCGTCGAGCGCAACAGTCGCAAGCGCTTCTAGATATCGGCACCGGCTCGGGCATTCTGGCTATCTCAGCAGCCAAACTCGGTTACGCGCCGGTCGAGGCGTTTGATTTTGATCCCGATGCGGTTGTATGCGCGAAAGTGAACACCCGACGTAACCGAGTCGAGTCACGCATTCAACTGCACCGGGGAGACCTCACAAAGTTGCCGCTTAAAAGCACACGGCGGTTCGACATCGTCTGCGCAAACCTGATCTGCGATCTGCTGCTTGCCGAGCGCCAACGCATTCTGAACAGGCTTAAACCGGATGGTGTGCTGGTGCTCGCGGGCATCCTGCAGACGCAGTTTGCCCAAGTGCAATCCGCGTATGAAAAGGCGGGGATGAAATTGATTCGCTCGCGTGTGGAGAAGGAATGGGAGTCGAGCGCGTTCATCCAGACGCGCGACGCGTGATTTCCCGCTCAGCGTTTCTGGCAATCGGGGCAGATGCCGAAGAACTCAAGCTTGTGAGTCACGGCCTTGAACCCGCTACGGAGGGCGATTCCCTTCTCCAACGCTTCGGTGAAACATTCCTCAATCTGAATGACGTTCGCGCACTCGGTGCAGATGAGATGATGATGGTGGCCGTCATCGCCTTCGGCCAATAACTCGAAACGCGCCACGCCATCGCCGAAGTCGAACCGCTTCACCAGGTTCATCTCTTCGAGCAAATGCAGGGCGCGATAAACGGTCACAAGATTGCATTCGTTCCTCGCCTCGGTGTGCACGTCCTTAATGGTCATCGGATGCGGATGCGCAGCGAGCACCTCGAGGACGGCCTTCCGGGGGCCAGTAAACTTCTTCGCGTCGCCACGCAATCGCGCGGCCAACTCGGAAAGCGGGCGCGGCTTGTGATGGTGATGGCCACGACAACGCATACGGTTAATGGACCATTCCGCCCATCAACGCTACCGCAAGTCCGGCGAGAATTGCGGCGGCTTTGTAGAGATTAAACCGATGACCTTCACCGGTTTCGAACAGGATCGTCGTCGAGACGTGAAGAAAGATGCCGATGACCATGCCGGTGAGCTGGGCGTGATAATCCGCGAGTGGTTCCAAGACAGAGGAGGTGAGCGCACCGAGCGGCGACATCAGTGCAAAAATGAGCAATAATCCGAATGCTTTGGCGCGTTGGCCAAGTCCTTGGATCAGCAGAGTGAGGAGGACGATGGAGATGGGGATGTTGTGGACGACGATCCCCCATAACAACGCCGTCTGGGCGTGAGTGTGACCGTGATCATGGCCCGCGTGGGCAGCGTGGTCGTGTCCGGCATATTCGCCCAGTGGCATTCCCTCAATGAAGGCGTGCACACACAGACCGATCATCATCCCCCACGGCACGGGCTGATGCGCGCAGGAACCATGGCTGTGATCATGATCATGAGTGTGGCTCGGCAGATGCGCGTGCCCGTGCTCGATGCCCTGAGAGAAGTAATCGAGCAAGATCTGAAGAAAAAAACCGCCAAGAATGAAGAAACTGACGGATGTTTTCGGCTCTCGGAACGCCTCCGGCAGGAGATGAAGCACGGTGACGGCCAGAAGATAGGCGCCACTGAAAGCAGTGAGCAGTTTGATGCTCTGGCGCTCGCGGGGTTGGAAAAGCAACACGGCGACTGCGCCCACCGCCACCGAGAGAAACAGGATTAGATAAGTCATAACCAAGACATCAACGACGCCAACCCCGACAGCAGTTGCAAATCACTTGCATCACATTGCCAAACAAAAACTCCGCCACCAGAACGGCGGCGGAGCGTGAAGATTACTTCATCAGGAGCATCTGCCGCGCGCGCTTGATGGCCGAGTTCAGCCGGCGCTGATAATGCGCGGCCAAGCCGGTGTACTTGCGCGGCAGGATGCGTCCCTGATCGGTGACGAACTGCTTGAGCAGATTGACGTTTTTGTAATCGAGGGCGTCCACGGTGAAGTCGATCTTCGGCTTCGGACGAGGAGTGCGGCGTTCACTGGAGGAACGGCCTTTGGTACCCTTCTTGTCGGTATTGGTCTTGCGGGGCATAAAGTTTATTTGATTTCGCGGTGCACGGTGTGGCGGCGGAGGAACGGATTGTACTTCTTGATCTCAATCTTATCCGTCTGGAGCTTCTTGTTGCGCGAGGCCATGTAGCGGGAGGGCGATTTGCCTTCCTTGCGCGCCTCAGTGCATTCGATGGTCACATTTTCGCGGGGCATGATTATTCCTTTTCCTTGCTAGGTTTTTCCTCTGACTCTTCATCTTCATCGGCATCGCTACCGCTGCCACTGTCCACGCTGCCGAGCGCGCCAAGTTTCTTGTGTCGCAGAGCACCATCACGCTCAAGCTGGGCTTGGGCTTCGACGGTGAAGCGCGTCCACGGAATAGCTTCCAAACGGGCCTTCGGAATCGACTTGTTCGTCAATTCGCAGACACCGTAGGTGCTGCGCTCGATACGCCGAAGCGCCTCTTCAATCTCGTACACGGCATCCTGGTCGGAGGAAAGCAGGCTGAGAGCAAAATCGCGGTCGAAATTATCCGTGCCCGAATCGGCCATGTGCAGGCTGTAGTTGGACATCTCCTCGGCCGATTCCTTGGCGAGACCGCTCATCTGATCCTGCAACCGCTGGTGCAAATCGACCAGTGTCTCGTAATACTTCCGCCACTCGGCTTTAATTTTTGCCAGACCGGCCGGCGTGAACTTGCCGGCTTTGTTGTTTTTGGATGCCACTCCGAGAATGGATGCGGCCGTCGCAGACCTCACCATGTGACCACCCTTTTTGGGAACCGGTTTAACCACCTTCGGGGCAACCTTGGCCTTCGGAGTCGGCTTGATTACCTTCGGGGCAACCTTGGCCTTCGGAGTCAGCTTGATTACCTTCGAGGCAACCTTGGCGTGCGATTTTTTTTTGGTGCTCACGGCGAGTTCTCGCAATTTTCGATCATTCCTCGGGCGACGCGGTATCATTCAAAACCAACGTCTTCCCGATAGAAGGCCGGTGAATGTAGCAAATGAAACCAAATACGCCACAAAAAAGTTTCTCCTTTTCTGGCCGACCAAGAAAACCCAGTCGGACCATTCCAACCACCCGTCAGCGGACAACGTACACTCACCCAACACGGCACGCTCATGCTTTTTCGAGGCACGCGTACGCGTTGTGGTTGTGGATGCTCTCGTAATTCTCCGCCTCGACCTTGTACCACGTCACGTCAGGGTGAGCGTTGAGGCGCAACGCCACATTCCGCACGAGGTCTTCGACAAAGACCGGGGTCTCGTAAGCGCGCTCCGTCACCGCCTTTTCGTCCTGCCGCTTGAGCAACGCGTACAGCTCGCAACTGGCCGACGCCTCGATAAGCGCGATGAGATCCTCGATCCAAACAATTTCCCGCGACCGGATCCGCACCGTCACCAACCCGCGTTGATTGTGGGCGCCGTGCTTGCTGATGGCTTTCGAGCAGGGACAGAGCGTGGTGACCCCCACGCGCACCTCGAGCACAAAGTCGACCCCTTTTCCGGTGGCCGCGGCATCGAACCGAGCCGTGTAATCCATCAGGCTCGGGATACCCGAAACCGGCGCCTTCTTCTCGAGGAAGAACGGAAACTCCATCTCGAGATGAGCAGTCTCAGCATGAAGCTTCTGCCTCATCGATTGCAGAATGTCGGGAATATTCTCCACATGCACCACGTTGCCGTGGGCATTGAGCACCTCGATAAAGCGGCTCATGTGCGTGCCCTTGAATTCCTTCGGCAGGTCCACGAGCATCGCAATGGTGGCGACGGTGTTCTGAAACACGTGTGCCTTGTCGCGGATCTGGATGGGGAAACGCAGCCCGCGCACGCCGACCTTGTCAATCCGCAGCTCGCGGTGGTCGCGCTCGCTCTGCTTGTCCGTCAACATCACTTTTTCTTTCGCCAACATAAATCCGGGTCCAAATCGGCGCGCAGTATAACACGACGTCAACGTTTGGCAAAAACTACTTCCCGCCCTTTGACATCGCCGCAGCCATGCCTATGTTCCCATCATGCCATCCCCCGCCCTGCTGCTGGGCCTCGCCCTCATCGCCACGGCGCTCATTCTCGGCGCGGCCGAACCATTCACCGTCGCCACATGGAATCTCGAGAATTACCTCGATCAACCCACTGCCAAGCGGCCAGCCAAGCCCGCCGAGTCCAAGTCCACGGTGCATGCCAGCTTGCTCGAACTGCGCGCCGACATCATCGCGCTTCAGGAAGTCGGCGACACGAATTGCCTGCATAAATTGCGGGACGCACTCAAACGCAGCGGTCTCGAGTATCCGCACTGGGAATATCTCGTTGCGCGCGACGATGAAATCCATCTCGCCGTGCTCAGCCGTTTCCCCATCACCGCGCGCC
>SIAT01000008.1 GCA_009691645.1 Pedosphaera sp.
GTGGCAACAGCGGCGGAGAAATGGCTAGCGAGGAAGCAGCGCGGATGCTGCCCAACCATGAACTAAAACTCTCGTAGCAACTGGATCAACAAACGAGGGCTTGCCACTCCGCGGAAGAAGATCCGAAAACACCGTGGTTTCACCGTGTACTTTCCGCACGGTCGATTTAGGATAAAACCGCTTATTTTTACGGAAAGTTTGAGGAGTTGGACACGCGATCCGAATTGCGGTTGTTTTCGACTATGTAGAGAAGGTTCGTTTAGAGGTTCAACTGGTGGTTGATTGTCTGAAAAGTGGTGTGAACTCTCTTTCTGATTGGTGGACCCGCAGCTAACTCGGCGTCATCGGGTAGGGATGCTTTTTCGGGGGAGCACTCTGGGGAATGGCGTTCTATTTGTGATGACAATTGATGACAAAACATCTTCGTGTTCGTTCGTCTTGATGCAAGTCGTCAAAAAGAAGAATACGCAAAAACACCAATAAAAAGGCGTTATTGTTGCGATTTCACGAACGGTCGCGAAGGCGTCAAACGGATTCAATTCCCGCCGCCTCCACCATTTCGCCATTCTGGGCGTTGGTTGGTGGGTGGGATTGCTGACCTGCGGGATGGAGCGCGCTGTCGGTTTCGTGCGGATTGGCAAAGTAACTTCTTGTCGTGGGCGAATGAAACCGACAATCTCAAGAGGTGCGGACGATTAAAGTTGGAATGCGGACGATGCTCGCGAGATTCATTCAGTGGTTTGACACTGATGCTGGAAACCAGAATCCGGAGACATTGCCGGATCGCCCCGACCTTATCCGAATTGTCCCTTTTGCGATGCTCCATGTGGGCTGTGTGGGGCTGATTTGGGTGGGGGTCAGTTGGGTCGCTGCCGTCACGGCGATCTTGTTCTATTTCATCCGGATGTTCGCCGTCACCGGATTTTATCATCGCTACTTCTCGCACCGGACGTTCAAAACCTCGCGCGTGGCGCAATTCGTTTTCGCGTTGCTGGGATCCTCGGCGATCCAGCGCGGGCCGCTTTGGTGGGCGGCTCATCATCGCAACCACCATCAACATTCGGATCACGAGCCGGATGTTCACTCACCCATCAAACACGGCTTCGTCTGGGCGCACGTCGGCTGGTTCACCAGCCCGCGTAATTTCCCGACCGATTACAAGGCCGTCAAAGATTTCGCCCAATACCCCGAGTTGGTGTTCCTCAACCGCTTCGACATGCTGATTCCGGTGCTGCTGGCGGCGCTCACTTATGGATTCGGCGCGGCGCTCGCTTACTGGTGGCCGGCGTCCGGCACCAGCGGGATGCAAATGCTCGTCTGGGGATTCTTCGTCAGCACCACGGTCCTTTTCCACTGCACGGCGAGCATCAATTCGTTCGCGCATCTCATCGGCTTCCGCCGATTCAAGACCACTGACAAAAGCCGGAACAGTCTCATTCTCGCGCTCCTCACTTTGGGTGAAGGCTGGCACAACAATCATCACCACTACATGCATTCCGCCCGCCAAGGTTTCTACTGGTGGGAGATCGACATCACCTACTACGGCCTCAAAGCCATGAGTTGGGTGGGGTTGATTTGGGATCTCCGGCCGGTGCCTGTGAGGATCTACGACGAAGCCGCTCAGCAACGGCGGCAGCGCTGAGTCTCGCACGGTGTCGGATTCGGCTTGGTTTGAATCGAAGACGTCGTTGTGAAGTCAGAAATCGAAAGCCACGATGTCGTGCGCTTTCTAAAACGAGTCCGTTCATGCCGACCACACGCCAATCGAATCCCTTCGCCGCGCTGACTCGCCGCCGCTGGTTGCAGAACGGCGGCGCGCTCGCGGGTGCGATGCTTTGGCCGCAACTGCTCCGCGCGCAACAGGCGAACAAAAACAACGCTCCCGCCAAGCAAGCCATCATCATCTATCTTCAGGGCGGCCTCTCGCACTACGAGAGCTTCGATCCGAAGCCCGACGCGCCTTCCGCTTATCGCGGCACTTTTGGTTCCATTCCCACGAGCATTCCCGGCGTTCATTTCGCCGAGCACCTGCCGCTGCTCGCGAAGCGCGCACACAAATTTAATCTTATCCGCAGCGCCTACGTGGATTCGCCGAGTCACCCCGTCGCGATCCACATGACGCTCACGGGTTGGGATCAACCCGACGCTTCGGTGGAGATGCGCAATCGCAACACGAATCATCCCTCTATCGGCTCCGTCATCGCGCGCTCGCTCGGCAAACGCGTCCCGCTGCTGCCCGGCTACGTGACCATCCCGCACTCGGGCCAGCTTGGCTATCGCGTTCATTACGCCAGTGCCGGTCCGCTCGGTGCCGCGTTCGAGCCGATGGATTCGGGATTTCCGCCGACGCGCGCAGATGAATCTTTCTCCGGCCCGCCTGACTTGAATCGCGGTCTTTCCACCAAGCGCCTCGAGGATCGCCTCACGTTGCTGCGCTCTCTCGATGGCTCCGTTCCCCGCGCCGACATCGAGGGACTCGACAAGTTCCATCGCACCGCCGCCGAGATTCTCTCGGGTGGCGCAGCGGGCGAGGCATTCGATCTCAGCAAGGAACCGCTGCGTGTGCGCGAGCGTTACGGCCATCATCTGTGGGGACAACACACCGTGCTCGCGCGCCGACTCGCGCAGGCGGGCGTGCCTTTCACGCTCGTCAATTACACGCTCACGCAGCATCACGGCCAGGATTGGGACACGCACGTGGACAACTTCAACCTGATGAAGAACGTCCTGCTCCCGCCCATGGATATTGCGGTGAGCGCGCTGCTCGATGACCTCGAAGAACGAGGCCTGCTCGACACCACGATCGTCGCGATGTTCGGCGAATTCGGCCGCACGCCGATGATCAACGCGCAGGCGGGACGTGATCATTGGGAAAAAGTTTTCTCCGTGATGCTCGCCGGTGGCGGGTTGAAACGCGGCGTGGTTGTCGGCGAAAGTACGAAGGCGGGCGATGTGCCGAAGGAACGCCCCGTCCACTTCAACGACGTGCTCGCCACCATTTACCACCAGATGGGCGTCCCGACCGACACCGTCATTCACGACGCTCTCGGCCGCCCGAATCCCGTGCTCGCAAAAGGTCAGCCCATCGCGGAGCTGATCTAATCCGCAGGGGAGAGGTCGGCGCTAACGATACGGCTGGTGCAGCTCCACGTTCGTCGCCCGCTTCGTGCGCAGCCGGATGTTCAGCATCTCAACTCCGACCGAGAAGGCCATCGCAAAATAGACGTAGCCTTTGGGAATCACTTGGTGGAAACCCTCCGCGACGAGCAGGCAGCCGACGAGGAGCAGGAAACTCAGCGCGAGCATCTTGAGCGTCGGATGGTCGTGGATGACGCGGGCGATCTGTTTCGAGAAGACCATCATGAACACCATCGCCACGATCACGGCCGTGACCATCACCGGCACTTTTCCGGGGCCGTCCTTCACCATCCCGATGGCCGTCACGACGGAATCGAGCGAGAAGACGAGGTCGATGATTAGAATCTGCGTCATCACCGCCGCGAAGTTCGGCGCCAGTCGCGCGGTCACTGCGCCGTCCTCGCCTTCCAACTTCTCGTGGATTTCGTGCGTACTCTTGTAGAGCAGGAACAACCCGCCGCCGAGCATCACGAGGTCTTTGCCGGTAACACCGAGCGGCGTGCCGGTAACACCGAGCGGCGCAGTGATCCCCAGAATCGCGGGAAAGGGAAAGAGCGGTTCCGTCAATCGCTGTACCAACCAACCCAAGCCGACGAGCAGCAGGATGCGATTCGTTGGCGCGAGGAACAGCCAGATCTTGCGCGCGCGCGGTCGTTGTTCCGCGGGCAGTTTATCAGCGAGAATGGAGACGAAGACGACGTTGTCGATGCCCAGCACAATCTCCAGCGCCGTCAGCGTGAAGAGGCTCAGCCACAATTGAGGATCCGCAATCCAGTCCATAATGTGCGTAGGCTAGCGGGACGCCGCGGGTTTGTGAATCACGAACAGCGTGGATTTCCGAGCCATGTCAGCTCGCGGCTTTGACCGCTTCCAACTCCGTCCAGCGTGCGAAAAGTTGGTTCAGCTTCCCCTTGTGCACGGCGAGTTCCGCGACGAGGCCGTTGGTCTGAGCGATGTGAGTCTTGTGAAACTCGGGATCGGCGAAGAGATTTTCGATGCGCCCGATCTCCTGTTCCACTTTGAGGATCTCCGCTTCCATCCCATCCAACTCGCGGGTTTCCTTGAAGCTGAGCCGTCGGCCTTTGTTCGCGGACTTCGCGGCGGCGTCTCGGCCGGGCGCACCGGATTTCTTGCCAGACCAGTCCCCTGCATTCTCGCGTGGCGCGGCCACGGGCGCGTTGGCTCGCCGCTTTTTTTCCAAGTAATAATCGTAGTTGCCGACGCTGTAGGCGATGCGCTCGTCGCCTTCGAAGGCGAGCATGCCGGTGCAGACGCGGTTCAGGAAATAGCGGTCGTGGCTCACCACGAGCACCACGCCGGGGAACGCGATGAGCGCCTCCTCCAGCACGCGCAGCGTGTTCAGATCGAGATCGTTCGTCGGTTCGTCGAGGATGAGAAAGTTGCCGCCCTGCTTGAGTATCCGCGCGAGCAACAGCCGGCTGCGTTCGCCGCCGGAGAGATGTTTCACCTGCAAATTGATGCGGTCGTCGGTGAAGAGAAAGCGCTTCAAGTAAGAGCGCAGCGAGAGTTTGCCGTTGCCCCAGATGACGAACTCCGTGCCGTCGCCGACTTCGTCGAGCACGGTGCGTTCTTCGCGGAGTTGCAGCCGCGACTGATCCACGTAATTGAACTTCGTGAGCTGACCTACTTTTACCGTGCCATCGCTCGCCGGCAGTTCGCCGATGATGGCTCTGAGCAACGACGTTTTGCCGAGGCCGTTGCGTCCGGCGACGCCGATGCGATCGCCATTCTCGAAGGTGAACGTGAAGTCGCGGAAGATCGTGCGCCCGCCCAACTCGATGGCGAGATTGTTTAGATTAACCACGCGGTTGCCCAGCGGCGGCGGTGGCGGGATGACGAGTTCCATGTCCTCCTCGACAGGAGGGCCGGCTTGCGCGGCGACGGCGTAGTAACGCTCGAAACGATCCTTCGATTTCGTGCGTTGAGCGCGCGGGCCTTTGCGAACCCACGCGAGTTCTTTGTCCAGAAACATCTGCCGCTTGTGCTCGACCACGGCTTCGGCCTGCTGCCGCTCGGCTTTCGCGAGGAGATACTCGGTGTAGCCGCCTTCGTAGGAATAGAAGCGGCCTTCGGCCAGTTCGACGGTGAGATTCGTCACGCGATCGAGGAACCAGCGGTCGTGCGTGACGACGAGAAACGCGCCGCCGAAGTCCTCCAGAAATTCCGCAAGCCACTCGATGGATTCGGGGTCGAGATGGTTCGTCGGCTCGTCGAGGATGAGCAGATCGGGCTGCGAGACGAGCGTGCGGCACATTGCCACGCGGCGTTTCTCGCCGCCGGAGAGCGTGGTGATATCGCGGTCGCCGAGTGGCGTGTTCAGGTGCGACATCGCGATCTCGATGCGGTTGTCGAGATTCCAGCCGTCGAGATGCGAGATGCGTTCCTCCAGTTCGGCGTGCCGCTTCGATGCGGCGGGCAACGACTCGAATTCTGCGATGAGATCGAGCACGTGGCGTGCGCCGTCGCGGATGTTCTCGAGGACGTTCTTCTTCAGATCCAGCGTGAACTCCTGCGAGAGATAGCTGACGACCAAGTTCCGTCGCGCGGCGACGATACCGCTGTCGGGCGTGCGCTGGCCGGCGAGGACTTTCAGGAAGGTGGATTTGCCCGCGCCGTTGCGGCCGACGAGGCCGACGCGATCGCCCTCGTGGATCGCGAGCGTGGCCTTGTCGAGCACGACGCGGTCGTTGAAGGCGACGACGAGATCGGAGCTGGTGATGAGGGCCGGGGCGGAATCGCTCACGCGAGTTTGACCTTCAACCGCTGGCCGCGGATGACGGCGCGCTTGAGCTTGGAGATGATGGCGTGCGCGGAACCCGCCGCGACGTCCACGAACGTGTGCCGTTCGCGGATGTCCACGACACCGACAGTCTGCGTCGGCAGGCCGGTCTCGCCGAGAATGCAGCCGACGATATCGCCGGCGGCAATGCCGTGCTCGGCGCCGACGCTCATCCAAAGACGGGTCATCTCGTCGGGCGTGCGGCGGCTGGCGGCGGGATGCGTTGTTGCCGGAGCGGCGGGAGGGGCATCCTGCTGTGGGCGTTCGCCGGGCTGATCCTCGTAGTCGTCGTAGTCGCGGCGGACGGGTTGGCGCGCGGCAGGATGATCCATTTCGGCGCGGACAGATTTCTTGGGCAACGGCGTCTTCGCCGGCCGAGTGACGGGCGGATTCGGCGGGTTCGTAACGGCCGACGGTTCGCTTGTTGCCGGTCTCGCGGGCGATTTGGATGAAGGAATGACCGCAACGGGGGCAGCCACTGCAAGTGCCGGCCGGGGCGCCGCGGGTTTCACTGGCGCGCGCTGGAATGGCTTCGGTGCTGCGGGCGCAGGTGCGGTGGGGCGGGGCGGAGCGGGGCGTTGCGGGCGGTCGCGTTCGTCGGTTTTCGCGGGCGGTTGTGACGCATTGGATTCACCCCCTTCGAGCAGGTGTAGCAGCGCGGAGATGACAAGGGTGCTGTCGAAACCTTCTTCGAGCAGGCGCTCGACGGCGTGATCTTGGCGCTCGAATTTACCAGCTTGCAGCGTGGCGCGGACTTTATCCAGCAGGACGTTCGCGCGCGCTTCCTCCACTTCTGCTATGGAGGGCACGCGCCCGCGCTGGATGCGCGTGTTCGTGAAACGCTCGATGTTGCGGACCTGAAACAGCTCGCGGCCGGCGACGAATGAGAACGCCATGCCGCTGCGGCCCGCGCGCCCAGTGCGGCCGATGCGGTGGACGTAATCTTCCGGATCGTAGGGAAGGTCGTAGTTGAAGACGGCTTGGATGTCGTCCACATCGATGCCGCGCGCGGCGACATCGGTGGCGACGAGGAATTCGAGGCCGGATTTGCGGAACTTGTTCATCACGCGGTCGCGCTGCGCTTGATTCAGATCGCCGTGCAACCCCTCGGCAGAGTAGCCCTGCGTGTTCAAGTGCTCGACGAGGTCGTCCACCATGCGCTTGGTGTTGCAGAAGATGATGCCGAGCTTCAAATCGTGGACGTCGATGAGCCGGGTCAGCGCATCGATTTTCGCGCGCCGGTCCACTTCGAAGTAGATTTGCTCGACGGTCGCCACGGTCATCGACGACTGCTCGATGCGCACGTTCTCGGGTGTCTTCGCGTGCTTCTCGATCAACTCGCGGATGGGGCGCGGCATCGTGGCGCTGAAGAAAACCGTCTGCCGCGTGGCGGGTGTGGATTGGAGGATGAACTCGATGTCCTCGCGGAAACCCATGTTCAACATCACGTCGGCTTCGTCGAGGATGACCATCTTCAACTTGTCGAGGCGGAGCGTGCCTCGCCTCATGTGGTCCATGACGCGGCCGGGCGTGCCGATGATGATTTGCGCGCCCTGCCGGAGGCCGAAGAGCTGGCGCTCGTAGGATTGGCCGCCGTAGATTGGCAACGCGATGACGCCGCGTTTGAAGAAGGCGAGCTTGTGGACCTCTTCGCAGACCTGCATGGCGAGTTCGCGCGTGGGGCAGAGGATGAGGATTTGCACCGAGCGATCGCGCACATCGGTCTTCTCGATGGCGGGAATGGCGAAAGCGGCGGTCTTGCCGGAGCCGGTTTGCGACTGGCCGACGATGTCTTTGCCGGTGAGCAAAACAGGGATGGCCGCAGCCTGAATGGGCGCGGCTTGCTCGAAGCCGAGCTTGTCGATGGCTTTCAGTATCTCGGGGGAAAGCCCGAGTTCAGAGAACAGTTTGGGTGTCATGCTGTGTCGAAACGACTTGTTGAGCCTAGCAGAGAAACGCGGGTGTGCGAGAGCTATTCTTGGCTCCGCATGTCACGGGCAGATTCTCATCACCAACATACTTCGTCTGTTCCAAATACCAATCACAGTCGAGGTCGCGGGCAGAAAGATTAGAACCATCGTAACCTCCGCTTTTTTATCGCGTCCGTTGCTGTGTCGTTTCGGACTTGCCCTGTGTGGTAGGCTTTCGGGGCGATTAACACGATGATGAGACGAGTCTGCTGCCTGTTCCTTGCCATGGCGTCTGCCGCGTTTGCCGCCACGGTCGAGACTGTGGATGGCCAGCGATTGGCGGGCGCGGCGCGTTTCGAGAAAGGTGGCGTGCTGGTTTCTCCCGCGAGCGGCAAGCCCGCGCTCATCCCTTTCTCGAATCTGCTCCGCCTCGATGTCGCCGCGACAGCGCTGTCCACGACGACCGCGACGGCGAAGCCGAATGGATTTCCAGAGCCGTGGCAGCCGCGCGATTTTGAAACGATGGCCATCAAAGCCAAATCCGCGTTCACCAACGGCGTGTTCACGATCGAGATTCCCGCGGAGGGATTGCAGTCGCGCACGCGCGGCGCTCATTTCATCCACCAACCGATGACGGGCGATGGCGAAATCGTCGTGCGTGTGGATTTGGTGGAGAGTGAAAATCGGAAAAATGAGACGAAGGTGAGCGCGGGGTTGTTGATGTATGGCGGGATCGGCGTGCGCGATTACAAGGTGCTGCTCCGTGTTGATTCCATGGGCCAACCGGGCATGCGCAGTTCCACAACGAGCAGCATGGCCGGCGGCTCGACTCTTGGAGCCGTCAGTCGCACCACCCGCACCGGTGAGCGGATGAATTTCCCGTGCTGGCTGAAACTCACGCGCGAGGGGGATTACTTCAACGGCTACTATTCGCAGGATGGCCAGCAGTGGCAGGCCATCCGCCGGGCGACCGAACGTGTGCGCGCCAGGATGGGGGAGACGATCGAGGTGGGGATCGTGGCGGAGAGCTACTACGCGCAGTCCATCAAGGCGAGCTTCAGCCAGACACGCCTCGGTGCGGTGACGCAAAGCCCCGGCGAGATCGTCCTCGCGCGGCCGCGCGTGTTTTTGCGTGATGGCACCAGTGTTTCCGCGACGTCGCTGAGATTGGACGATGCCGGCGCGGCGTTCGAGGAGGGTGGCCGCAGGTGGGTGGTGCCCGTGGCAAATCTCGCGCAAGTCCACTTCCGCCACGTGCCGCAGCTTCACCTCGCCCAGCTCGCGCGGGCGGGGGTGCTGTTGCGCAAAAGTGATTTCATGGATGGCGAGTTCAAAGGTGTGGAACGGGGCAAGCTCACGGTCAGCTCGGTGCTCTTCGGGTTGCGCAGCTACAGTCTCGCGGATGAAGTCGCCGTGGTCGTCTTCCGTGGCGCGATTCCGGCACCGGTGCTTTTTGAAGTGCGGACGCGCGGGCAGGGGACGCTCACCGCGACGGCGATCGCCGTGGAGGCGGATGAACTTGTGGCGACGCTGCCGCTCGTCGGCGTGTGGCGCGTGCCGCTGGCCGAGGTGTTGGAAATCAACCAGCCACAGCGGTTGGCGCGCGCGGCAGAAGCACGTGGTGCTGTGGCTCGATAAATATCTTCCCATCGAACGAATAATTTGAAAACCTTTCCCGTCCATCTCCGACGTTCTGGAAACCGTTTTCAGAATGTAACGTGTTTGGATTGAGCGAAAACCAAAGCAATGAGCAAGACGACTGTTGAAACTGCGAAGCCGCAATTGGAAGACAAGGACCTGCAAGCCCTCGAACGGTTGAAGGCTGCGCGTGCGGCGATCAAAGCCGAGTTGAGCAAGGCGATTGTCGGTCAGGATGAAGTGATCGAGCAGGTGCTCATCGCCATCTTCACCCGCAGCCACGCGCTGTTGGTCGGCGTGCCGGGCCTGGCGAAGACGCTGCTCGTCTCCTCGCTGGCGCAGACGCTCCACCTCGCTTTCAAGCGCATCCAGTTCACGCCCGATTTGATGCCGAGCGACATCACGGGCACCGAGGTGCTTTACCAGAACCAGACCACCGGCGGCCGCGAGTTGAAGTTTTTGAAGGGCCCGATTTTCGCCAACATGGTTCTGGCGGACGAAATCAACCGTACTCCACCCAAGACGCAGGCGGCGATGCTCGAGGCGATGCAGGAACGTAAGGTGACGGTGGGCGGCGTGGATTATCCGCTGCCGAACCCGTTCTTCGTGCTCGCCACGCAGAACCCGATCGAGCAGGAAGGCACGTACCCGTTGCCGGAAGCGCAGCTCGACCGTTTCATGTTCATGATCTCGGTGGATTACCCGAGCACGCAGGAGGAGCTGCAGATCATGCAGATGGCCACCGGCGTGGGCGGTGACAAGCCGCAGGCCGTGCTCAGCGAGGAGGACATCCTCGCGCTGCAGGAAACGGTGCGCCGGATGCCCGTGGCTCCGCAGGTCTTCGCCTACGCGGAGAAAATCGTGCGCGTCACACGCATCAAGACGCCCGAGGTGGCGGATTTCTGCAAAAAGTGGCTCACGTGGGGCGCCGGCCCACGCGCGGGCATCAACCTCATCCTCGCCGCCAAAGCGCGTGCGGTGCTCAGCGGCCAAGTGTATGTGAGCTGCGACGACGTCGCGGCCGTGGCGCCGCCGGTGCTTCGCCACCGCATCATCCCGAACTTCGCGGCCCAGAGCGAGGGCGTCACCGCCGATGACATTGTGCGGAAGATCCTCGAGACGGTGCCCAAGCACGAGAAGCTCGCCTGAGATTCCGTCCACCCCGTAGCCGAGGCGCCTGAACACGGATGGACAAGCAAACCATTGATTCGTTGCTCGACCCGCTGACAATTCAGCGGGCGGAGGCGCTTGGCCTGCAGGCCCGTTACGTGGTCGAGGGCTACATGGCCGGCGAGCACAAGTCGCCCTACCGCGGCTTCGCCATCGAGTTTGCCCAGCATCGCGAGTACGCCCCCGGCGACGACACGCGCCACATCGATTGGAAGGTGCAGGCGCGCACGGATCGTTACTTCATCAAGCAGTACGAGCAGGAAACCAACTACATCGCGAACATCCTGCTCGATGGTTCTGAATCGATGCAGTACGGCTCCGGTTCGCTGACCAAATTCCAGTACGGCAAAGCGCTGGCCGCCTGTCTTTCCTATCTCATTCTGCACCAGCGCGACGCCGCCGCCGTCGGCATTTTTGATCAGGAGATGCGCGACTACGCGCCGCGCAGCGACAACCGCGCCACCATCCACACCGTGATGCAGCGGCTCGCGGCCTTCCAGCCGAAGGCGGAGACGAACATCGCCGCCGTGTTGCATGACATGGCCCGACTGGTCCGCCGCAAAGGCATCATCATCGTGATCAGCGATCTGTTTGATGACGAGGAGAAGGTGCTCGACGGCATCCAGCACCTGCGCTTCGCCGGTCACGAGGTGGTTCTTTTCCACACGCTCGATCCGGACGAATTCGAGTTCCCGTTCAAGGGACTCGTCGAGTTTGAAGGATTGGAAGGCATCCCGAAAATCCTCACCCGCCCGCAGGAGATCCGGAAGAGTTACCTGCGCGAGTTCGAGAATTTCCGCACCCGCCTGCGCGAGGGCTGCGAGAAGAACCACGTGCACTATGTGACGGCGAACACTGCCCAGCCGTTGCACGAGATGCTCAGCGGCTACCTCGCTTTCCGGCTCAAGACCACCACCCGCTGAGCCATGTCTTTTCTCAATCCATTATTGCTGGTGGGCGCGGCGGCGGTGGCCGTGCCGATCATCATACACCTGCTGAACCGGCGGAAATTCCAGCGCGTGGTCTGGGGCGCGATGCGTTTCATCAAGGCCAGCGTGGACCAAAACCAGCGCCGGATGCGGATCGAGGATTTAATCCTGCTTGCCCTGCGCTGCCTCATCCTCATTCTGCTCGCGCTCGCGCTCGCGCGTCCGGCGATGAAGACCAGCACCACCGACGTCTTCGGCCAGACCAAAGTCACCGGCGTGCTCCTCATCGACAACTCCTTCAGCATGGGGGTGAGCGACGGCGCGGAGACCCGCTTCGACAAGGCCCGCAAGGCCGCGGAGCAGGCCATCGATGCGCTCCCCGCCGGTTCTTCCACCGCCGTGTTGCTCGCCTCGGATCTCGCGCAGGGATTGATCCCCGAGCCGACCTTTGACCTCAATCTCGCGCGCAAAACGGTGCGTGAAGCGAAACTTTCCGACCGCGCGAGCGACTTGGCACCTGCGATTCAAAAGGCGATTGAAACGCTCAAAGGCCGCGCTGCGTTGCGCAAGGAAGTCTATCTCATCACCGATGGCCAGGCCGTTGGCTGGCGTCAGCTTGGTGACATCCAGAAATTACTCGAGCAAACCAAAGCCGAAATCAAGAGCCACATCCTTCTCGTCGGCGCGAAGGAAGAAGGGAACCTCGGCATCAGCGGCCTCGCCGTGGCCGGTGGTCTCACGCCCGTGAATCGCCCGATTCGCTTCGAGGTGCAGTTGACCAATTTCGGCAAGGAAGAAGCCAAGAACATCCGCGTGACGCTCGCGGTCGGCAGTGAGCCCTCTGGCGACGAGATCATGGTGCCGCTGCTGCGCCCCGGCGAAACAATCGGCGTCTCGCTTTTCGGCAAGTTGCGCGCGGAAGGTTTTCACGCTGTCACCGCTCGCATTCCGGACGACCATCTGCTGGCCGACAACAAACGCACGGTCGTCTGCCGCGCCATCCGCGAGGCGCGCGTGCTGCTGGTGGATGGCGAACCGGGCGCGGAACCGCGCGACAGCGAGACGTTCATCCTCGGCCACGCGCTCGTGCCGGTTGCGCCGATCGATCGGGATAATTATTTCATCAAGACCACGACCATCACCGCGTCCGAGATGGCCGGCACGCGACTGGATGATTTCGACGCCATCATCCTCGCCAACGTGCCTGATTTCCCCGAGGCCACCGTGAAGGCGCTGGAACAGTATCTCAAGCAGGGCGGCGGTCTGATGGTTTTCCCCGGCGCGAAAGTGAACGCGGGTTTCTACAACGATGTGTTGTTCACCCGGCACGCGATGTTGCCGGCCGCGCTCGGTATTCCCGAGGGCAACGCCGACCAGGAAGAGAAATTTTCCACGCTGCAAACGCGTAATTACGAACACCCCGTCACGGCGCTTTGGAACAATCCCGGCGCCGGCACACTCGCTTCCGCCCGTTTCTTCCGCACGTTCAAGCTCGAGCCCGCTGCCGCCAATCAGAAACCGGCCTCTGCTGATGCCGGTCCGGCGCGCGTGGTGTTGCGTTACGCCGACGGTGCGCCGGCGATAATGGAACGCGCATGGGGGCTTGGCCGTGTCTTCCTTTTCAGCAGCACAGCGGACACGGCGTGGAACGACCTGCCCGTGCGCCCGGCTTTCCTCGTGTTGGTGCAGCGTGTGCTCGGCTCGCTCGTGCAACGGCAGGATGAAGGATTGAACGTTCCCGTGGGCCAGGAATTCACGCGGCAGGTCAGCCCCGATCTCGTCGGTCGCGATGCGCAGATCACCGCCCCCTCGCAGTCGGCGGCCACGCGCGAGTTGCGTCGTGTGGAGTTGCTCAATGGCACTCCGACGTTGCGCTTTGCCGCGACGGATATCGGTGGCGCTTACGAAGCGACGGTGAACGATCCGCCGGCGGTGATCCGTTTTGCCGCGCAGCCTGATCCGCGCGAATCCGATCTCGCCGAACTGGCCGCGGAGGACAAAGAGAAACTCAAGACCGTAGCGCAGGTGTACGACTGGTCGCCCACGATTTCGCTCCGCGAGCTGGTCGAGAAAGAGCGCGTGGGCACGGAATTCTGGCTGCCGATGGCGCTTTTGGTGCTGGCCTTGGCGGCCCTCGAAACCTGGCTGGCGCAGTGGTTCAGCCGGGCCAAATAAGTTCACGCGATGACGGAAACACTTCTCAAACTCCTCGGTGTGAAAGTGGATGAGGCGACGCAGATCGCCGGCGCCACGGTCGCTTTCCACGGTGGCGGCATCGCGCCCAGCTGGCTGGTGTTGGCGGCCGTATTCCTCATCGCGCTCACATGGTGGAGCTACCGCCTCGTGCCGGAGGGGCTCACGCCCGCGCGCAAAGCCGCGTTGCTCGGATTACGCGGATTGTTCCTCGCGTTGCTGTTGGTGCTGCTGCTCCGGCCGGTGCTGGCATTCACTGTCGAAGGCAGCATTCGCCGCGCGCTGTTGATTCTCGTGGATGGCAGTTCGAGCATGCAGATCCGCGATCCGCGTGTGAACGTGGATGATCTCAAACGCGCCGCTCTCGTTCGTGGCGCGCTCGGCGCGACCAACGGTCTCTCGCAGGATCTCCCCATCGGTCGCACGAGGGAATTTGACCAGACCCCGCGACTCGACCTCGCCAAAGCCGCGTTCCGCAACGAGCAACTCGATCTGCTACCGCGGCTCGATGAGCAGTTCGATCTCGTGCCGTTCAGCTTCGGCCAGCGCGTCACTGAGTTGTCGCGCGAGAAAGCCGGCCAGCCTGTCGTGAAAGAAGGCGAGCCGGAGCCGGAACCGAAAAAGCGCCGCAAAGCCAAGCCGCAGGATTTCCTCTGGGTGGACCGGCTTGATGCGCAAAGCCCCGGCACCGCGTTGGGCGATTCGCTGCGCGAAGTGCTCCAGCGCAAGCGTGGCCAACCGCTCGCGGGCATCGTGCTCGCCACCGACGGCGCGAACAATCTCGGCAGCCAGCCGCGCGATGTCGCCGCGCAGCTCCGCGAGGCGGGCGTGCCGCTTTTCATCTACGGCATCGGCATCACCGCGCCGCGCGACATCATCGTCGCCAATGTTTTCGCACCTGAAATCAGCTTCGCGCGTGACGAAGTGGAAGTGAAAGTGCGCGTCCGCTCGCAAGGTCTGGCGGGCGAGACGGCGAAGGTTCAGTTGAAGCTCGGCGAAGCGCTGGTGGCCGAGGTGCCGGTGAATTTCGTCGGCGATAGCGAGCAACTCCTCACGCTCCGTTTCACGCCGGACAAGATCGGCGAGTTCGATCTCACCGCTTCCATCGAGGCGCGCGACGACGAAACGGTGAAGGACAACAACAGCCGCACGCAGCACATTCGCGTGATCGACGCGAAGATCAAAGTGCTACAGGTGGAGCAATCGCCGCGCTGGGAGTTCCGTTATTTGCAGGCGATGTTGATCCGCGACCGGCGCATCGAGCTGAAGACGCTGTTGATCGAGGGCGATCCGACCATTGCGCGTGTCGAAGGCTCGCCGTACCTCGAGTCATTCCCCTCGCGGAAGGAGGAGCTTTTCAAGTACGACGTCATTCTGTTCGGCGATGTGGATCCGAAGAGCCTCACCAACCAGCAGCTCGATAATCTGAACGAGTTCGTTTCCCGTTTCGGTGGCGCGTTCGTGATGGTCGCGGGCCGGCGCTTCGCCCCGCACGCGTATCGCAACACCGTCATCGAACGCTTGTTGCCGGTGGAGTTCGATTCCACACTCAGTGCGGCGGCTGGCGGCGACGCCATTTACGATAAGCCGATCCGCCTCGAGTTGACCGCGCGCGGCAAGGACAGCTCGATGCTCCGACTTTCGGACAAGGACGAGGAAAATGTCGCGCTCTGGCGGAAGTTGCCGCCGGTTTATTGGGTGGCGAAAGTCACGCGTGCCAAGCCCGCCGCCGAGGTGCTGCTGGTGGATCCCGATCCGGTGAAGGAGACGCGTTTCGGCAAGATGCCCGTCGTCGCGCAGCAGCAGTACGGGCTCGGCCAGGTGCTCTATATCGGCACGGACAACACGTGGCGCTGGCGCAAGAACGTAGGCGACCAGTATTACACCGCGCTTTGGGGGCAGGTCTCCCAGCGGATGGCGCTTCAGCGGTTGATGGGCGCGAGCAAGCGCACTCAGCTCTCCGCGGACCGGCAGAACTTCGTCACGGGCGAGCGCGTCGGTATTTACGCGCGGCTTTACTCGGTTGGTTTCGAGCCGGTGCAGGAGTCGGTGGTGAAGGGCGTTTACGTGCAGCGCGGCACGGAGCAGACGGCCGAGGTGCAACTCAAGCCGGTGCCCGAGCAGCCGGGCCTTTATCGCGGCGAGTTCATCGCGCCCTCGGCGGGCTTCTACAAACTCCATGTTGAACAGGATCCCGAGACGAAACTCGACTTCAACGTGACGGAGCCGAAATTCGAGCTGGGCGAGACGGCGATGAACGAGCCGCTCCTGCGCGATCTCGCCACGGCGACCGGCGGCGCCTTCCTGCGTGAAGAAGATTTGCACCGCTTGCCTGCGTTGGTTGGGCAGAAGACCGAGCGCGTCCGTTCCGGTCTCGAAGTCGAGCTGTGGTCCTCGCCGCTCTACTTCCTGCTGATTCTTCTGGTGGTGACTGCCGAGTGGATCATTCGCAAAATGTCGTACCTGAAATGAGCGCCGCGAACACTAATCAACCTGTTGCGCCCAGCGCGCTGCTGCACGAGAAGCTCGCCGGTGTGCGCGCGAAACTGCTGGCCGTGAGCGCCGGCGGTGGCGTGTCGCTCGCGGTCATGCTTGCCACGGGCTTGCTCGCGGGGGGGATGCTCGCCGATTGGCTGCTCGATCTGCCGCTGGCTGTTCGCGCCGCACTGCTCGCTGTGAATGTGGGCGCGCTCAGTTACATCCTCTTCCGCGATGTCCTCACGCCCATCGTCAATCGTCCGGATGACGACGCGGTGGCCCTGCTTGTTGAACGCGCGTTGCCGCAATTCCGCTCGCGCCTGATTGCCGCGCTCCAGCTCGCGCGGCCGCAGGCGATTCACGCCGGCGCCTCGCCGGTGCTGGTGACGGAACTGATCCGCGAGACCGAAACGATGGCGCGGCCGGTCCCCTTCGGCGACGTGGTCAACAGCTTCCATTCCGTGAAGCTCGCTCTCGCGGCGCTCATCTTTCTCGCCGCCGGCGTTTACGGTTACCATTCACTTGGTGACGATGCGAACGATCTGCTCAAGCGCGCTTTCCTTTCGCAAGACACGCTGGTGCCGCGCAAAACCCGCGTGACGTTGGTGGGCGGCGACCGGATCGTGCCGACGGGCGATGCCGTGCCCATCGAGGCGGCCGCTCGCGGGTTGGTGCCGAACGCCGGCAAGCTGGTGGTGAAGTACGCTTCGGGTCGCACCGTGGAGTATCCGATGGCGCGAACGAACGGCATGAGTTTTGTGCGCACGCTGGAAGCGGTGCAGGAATCGTTCACCTTCACCGTGAAGTTGAATGACGGCCAAAGCCAGCCGACCAAAGTCGAGGTGGTGCCGCGGCCCGGCGTCGCGGGCATCGAAGCGGTGCAGGATTTCCCGAAGTACACGGAACTCGGCTCGGTGAAGCGGTCGTTGGGCGATTTGACTCTGCTCGCCGGCAGCGTGTTGAAGTTGAAAGTGACGCCGAGCAAAGAGGTGACGCAGGCCACGGTATTCTTGTTTGGCACGACCATCACGAACAAGCTGGCCATGAAGAGCGGCGGGAACGGGCCCGAATTGATGGTGGAGATTCCCGTGCCGAAAGAGGAGTTCAGCGGGTTCAGCATCCATCTCACGGACAAGCACGGCTTCTCCTCGAAGGACGAGGCGATCTATCGCGTGGATGTGCTGCCGGACAAAGCGCCGACCGTGCGCATCACTTATCCCGACCGCAAGGAGGAGTTGATCACACAGCGCGCGCGCATGTTGATGGCCTTCGAGGCGCTGGATGACTTCGCCATCGCCAAAGTGCGACTCGCCTACTCGGTGGATGGCGGCGCGACGAAAGCGGTTCCGCTCGATTTCGGACGGTCCGACCGCGTGATACGCCATCGCTACGAGTGGAACGTGGGCAAACTCAGCCCGCTCGTGCCCGAGGGCGGCACCGTCGAGTACTGGATCGAGGTGGAAGATAATAACGACGTGACTGGTCCCGGCGTGGGGGCCAGCGTGCATTTCACGGCCAAGGTGGTGTCGGACGCCGAGAAACGCGCCGATCTACTCAATCGCGCCGGTGATTTCTTGGGCAGCATTAGCGACGTGGCGAACGATCAGGAAAAGCTGAACCAACGCCTCGGCACGCTCATCCGGGAAAAGGTTGAACAAAGGTAGCAGACGCCCGTCGAATCGCCGTCTAATTCGTTGCTTGTAAAGCAGCGTTTTGTTACCGTCTGAACTGAAATCCGATTTTGACACAGTCAATCAGCAGGCAACCCAACTAAATAAAGGTCAGGCTATGAAGAAACTGATACTCGGAATCCTCCTCGCGCTCGCCCCGATGGCGTTCGCCGTGCCGGTCGAGACTCCCGCCGATCGCCTGCTCCAGCAGGAGGTCAAGCAGGAGCAGATCCGCACCACCACTGACCGCGTCGGCAAGTTGCTCTCGAGCGTCATCGAAGAGTACGAGCGCAACGGACTCACCGGCGACGACGTCGAGATTCTCAAAGCCATCCGCGGCGTGCTCGGCAAGCTCTCCGAGAAAGAGATCCAGCGCGTGGTCGAGTTGCTGCGCGACGCGCGCAATGACAAGGACCCGAGTGCCGTGAACCGCCGCATCGTGGATGCCTTCACCGGCCAAAAGGGCATCGCCGTCCAACTCCGCCATCTTTTGCTCGAGTACCAGCGCCAGCAGGCGTTGCAGGCTCTGTCGCTCCGCTTCGCCGCTCTCGCCAACCGCCAGAACGCGAATCTCAAGGATGGCGTTGCGCTCGAAACCACCACGCGCGCCGGCACCAGCCATCCCTCCCATGAGTCCTACAAGATTTCGATGCAGCTTCAGGAATCCGAGCAGGGATCCCTCGGTGACGAGGCGAAGATTCTCATCGCCAAGCTCGAGAAAATTTCCAAGGAAGTCGATCCGAACATCGAAGTCCGCCCGAGGCTCGCTCTCCAGAAATCCAGCGACGGCCGCTTCCTGCCGACGATGGATTCCGCCTCCGCCGATCTCAAGCTGCAGAATCTCCTCTCCGCCGCTGGCAACGAGAAGAAAGCCCGCGACTTGATGCTCGACCTCTCGAAGTTGCTCGCCGCCGCCCGCGACAAGGGCGAGGTGATCCGTCAGGCACTCCGCGAATTGGAGAAGGCCATTGTTGATCAGAAACAGTTGATGGAGCAGACCAAGAACATCGAAAAGAGCGCCGACACCGCCGAGGCCGAGAAGAAGCAGGGCGATCTCGTGGACCGCACTGATTCCATCCGCGAGGATCTTCAAACCGTCGCTCCGAAAGCTTCCGAAGATCTCAAAACCGCCACCGACAAACAGCAGGAGGCCCGCGCCGCCATTGCTGACAAGACCAAGCCCGCGCAGCAGAAGGCCACCATCGCTCCTGAGAAACAGCAGCAGGCGCTTGTCAAGATGGAGGAGGCCAAGAAGTCGTTGCAGGAGCAACTCGCCAAGATGGAAACCGAGAAGCCCAAGGACAAGATTGCCACTGCCAAGGAACTGCAGAAGCAAGTCCGCGAGCTCATCGAGGCCGAGAAGAAAATTAAAGAAGACGCGGCCAAGGCCGAGAAGAACGACAAGCCCGAGGCCAAGGATTCGGCCCTCAAAGAGCAAGCCGCCAAGCAGGCCGACACCAAGGCCCAGACGCAGGACGCCCAGAAACAGGCCGCCGAGGCGTCGCCCGAGGCTGCCGAGTCCATCGCCGAGGCTGCCAAGCAGATGAAGAAGTCCGAGGAGAAACTCGCCGAGGCCAAGAATTCCCCCGAAGCCCAGCAGGCTGCCATTGACGCACTCACCAAAGCCGAACAGCAACTCGGCCAGCAGATTGCCCAACTCGAGAAGGCCAAGGAAGACATGGCCAAGCTCAAGGAACTCGGCCAGAAAATCAGCAAGCTGATTGAAGACCAGCAGAAGGTGCAGATGGACACCGCCAAAACCGCCGAGAAAAAGAAGGCCGAAGACAACGCTGCCAAGCCTGAAAACAACGCCGGCAAACCCGAGAACACGGCCAAGCCGGAGAATAATCCTGGCAAACCCGAAAATAATCCCAGCAAGCCGGAGAATGCCGGTAAACCCGAGAACGCTGGCAAGCCCGAAGCCAAGGCGCCGGAGACGGCCAAAGAGAACGCCGCCAATGCCAAAGCTCAGGCCGAAGTTGCCAAGGAAACCGGTGATGCCAAGGCTGATGCGCAGAAGGCCAATGCTCCCGAAGCCGCCGCCAACGCTCTCGAAGCCGCCAAGAAGAACATGGAAGCCGCCAAGGGCCAACTCGACAAGCCCAACGCCCAAGCCGCACGCGAGCCGCAGGCGCAGGCTATTGCCGATTTGCAGGCCGCGAAGAAGGCCGTGGACCAGCAGGCCGCCCAGCTCGCCTCCGAGCTTGGTCAGCCAGAAGGCAATGATCAGAAGGCCATGGCCAATGCCGCCGCCGCCATCGATCAAGCCCAGCAGCAGCTCAACGAAGCGATGGCCAAACTTCAGCCGCAGGCTGCTCTCGCCGAACAGTTGATGCAGAAGCAGCAGCAGATTGCGAAAGCCCTCGGTGAGATTGCCAAAGGCGCACCGGCTGAGGCTCCTGTTCAGGAAGCGCAGAAGGCCGCCGCGAAGGCCGCGGAGCAACTCGCTGAGAACAATCTTCCGGGCGCGATTGAGAACATGAAGAAGGCTCAAAAGGGCATCGAAGCCGCGCAACCCGCCGGTGAGAAACCGCAGGGACAAGGTGAAAAACCCCAAGGTCAAGGCGAGAAGCCGTCGGGTCAAGGTGAGAAGCCGTCGGGTCAAGGCGAGAAGCCGTCGGGTCAAGGTGAGAAGCCGTCGGGTCAAGGTGAGAAGCCGTCGGGTCAAGGTGAGAAGCCGTCGGGTCAAGGTCAGGGCGAAGCCCCGCCTTCGCTGCCGCAACTCGGTCAGATGCAGGCCGAGGCTGTCCAGATGGCTCAGCAATTGGCGGCGATGAATGCTTCCCCTGCCGCGCAGCCGCTCGAGAATGCCGCCAATCTCCTCAGCCCGCTCGCTGCAGGTGCGCAGGGGCCGTTGCCCGCCGCCGCACAACAAGCCGTTCAGCAAGCGCAGCAGGCGCTTGCCAATGCCGCCGCAGAGGCCGCCGCCAACGCTCCGATGCCCGCGCAGGCCAATGCCGCTGCCGCGCAGCAGGCGCTCGCGCAGGCTGCCGCCGCGCTCGCGCTCGCGCAGGGTGGTGTCGGCGCGCCGCAGGTGGCTCAGCAGGGTCAGGGACAACAGCCCGGTCAGGGTCAGCAGCCCGGTCAGGGTCAGGGACAAGGTCAAGGTCAAAAACCCGGTCAGCAGCCCGGTCAAGGTGAGCCGGCTCCGAAGGGCACTGGTGACATCGGCAACTGGGCTGGCTCAGGCGGTGCGGACGGCCCGCGCCGCAACGTGAAAGGCCAAGCCACCTTCATTACTCTGCCCAAGCGCGATCGCAACGCGATTCTCCAGTCGCAAGGCGAGAAGTATCCGGAGGAGTACGGCCTGCTCGTCGAGCAGTTCCTCCGCAACCTGTCCGAGTCGGGCAGCCGGAAGTGACGTTTATGCCTCGGTTGTTCCTCATCGTCGCCGCGTTCTGCGCGGTGTTCACCAGCGTTTCCATTGCCGCGCCCGGTGCCGGGCCGGTCGCCAAGCGCGACACGGTCGTGGTGGATGACAAGACCGAAGCGGTCATCAAAGGAGCGCTCAAATGGCTCGCTGCGAGTCAAAAGGCCAATGGTTCTTGGGCCACGAGCGGTGAAGAGCAGGCGCACCCCGTCGCCATCACGGCGTACACGTTGATGGCTTTCCAATCCGCCGGCCATCTGCCGGGTGAAGGCGAATACGGCAAGCAAGTCGCCGCCGGGTTGCAGTATCTCCTCGATCAGATCACGGCCGAGGGCATCTACGGCCAGCGCCCCAGCGGTCAGTACATGTACACCCACGGCATCGCGACCATCGCCCTGGCCGAGTTGTACGGGCAGACGCGTTCGCCGGTCATCCGCCAGAAGCTCGATCGCGCCATCAAGCTCATCATCAGCAGCCAAAACGACGAGGGCGGCTGGCGTTACCGCCCCATCGCCAAGGATGCCGACATGTCCGTGACCGTGCTACAGGTCGTCGCGTTGCGCGCGGCGAAGAATTCCGGCATCGAAGTGCCGCAGAAGACGATTGATGACGCGGTGAAATACGTGAAGGCCTGTCATAACGCCGGCAGCGGCGGTTTCGGCTATCAGCCGGGCGGCAGCCCCGGTTTCGCGCGCACGGCGGCGGCGATTTATTCGTTGCAGGTCTGCGGCCTTTACGAGGATCCGCTGGTGAAGGCCGGTTCCGATTACCTCTTCAAGAACAGCCGTCAAGAACAGGAATGGTATGTGTACGGCAACTTCTACGCTGCGCCCGCGCAATACATGATCGGCGGCGAGACGTGGGAGAAATGGTACGCGCAGATGAAAGAGGGATTGCTCAAATCCGCGAAGAAAGAGGGCGAAAACTACTCGTGGGAATCGAAGGGCCGCGGCGGTGTCGGGCCGGTGTACACCACCTCTGTCTTCACGATGATCCTCGCGATGCCCTACCATTATCTTCCGCTCTACCAGCGGTAAACCCGCCGTCGGATGCGCCCATCCCGACTCATTTTCCTGATCGTGTTCGGCGCCACGTTCGTGGCGCAGGCCGATTCCGTGCAGACACGCGCCGGCCGCACAATCGAAGGCCGGATCACGATCGGAGTTGATGGATTCCGGGTCGTCACGCCGGATGGCAAGGGTGAGATCATCCCGTTTGCGCAATTGAAACGCGCTGTGTTTGACGCGCTGTCTGCTGTTGCAATCCCCGCGTCCGCCACGAATTCCGCCGTCATTCCCGCGCTCACGCCTGTCTTTCCGCCCGCCACAGTACCGATCGGCGTCCTCACGTGGGGCGGCGCGTTCCTCGCCGGCGGCGTCCGCGGAGCGGATGATTCGGCCGTGCGACTCACCGATCCACCTGCTGGCTTCACGCTCACCACGGCGAACACCGCGGCCATTTTCTTCCAGCCGATCACCCCCTATCGCGCCAGTAGGTTGCGTGCGGCTCGCCCCGGCGTGCTGCTCGTGAACGGCGATTTCGTCGAGGGCGAATTCAAATCTCTTGAGAGCGGCTCCATTAAACTGACATCCGTCCTCTTCGGTGAACGCAGCTTCGAAGTGATCCGCGAGGCCGCCGCCGTCATTCTGCGCAAGCCGTCATTGCCGATGGAGCAGTTTGAGGTGCAGTTACGCGACGGTTCCATTTTGCTCGCCCGCGCTCTTCGCGCCGAGGCCGGTGTATTGACTCTCGATGATCCGTTCCTGCGCGACCTGCGTCTGCCCGCCGCACAGATTGAAGAGATCGCCTTTGGTAAAACCACCAACCGGATTGCGCTCGCGTGGGCCGTGTGGGAATCGTTGGCCGAAACGGATCGGTTGCGATTCGAGCAGCAGGAGAAATTGATCGCCAAAGTTGCCTTGGAACAAGGTCTGCGTTGGCGCAGTCACACCGAGTTGCTGGATCAGGTGCGCGTTGCTGCCGAAAAAGCCGCCGAGAAAACCCTCGTGCTCGCCAACGCCGCGCGCGAGATGGACGCCGTTTTGCAGATCGCGACCGTGGCCGTGGCGGCGCACGGGCAAGCCGTAATCGATTTCACCAACAAGGAAAAAATCTACATCGAACTGGCCCACAAAGCCGCTCTGCTGGCGGCCGAGGCGAAGTCCAAAACCACCGCGCTCGGCGGCACGAAACTTGAGTTCGACCGCGCGGTTTCGAAGCTGAAATTCGACCGCACTGTCGCCGATGCAAATCTTGCGACCCAGCGCCGCGGAGCGGAGTTTGCCGTGAAAGCGGGCGAATCACGGGTGAAGAGCGCGCGTGATCTGAAGGAGGTTTCTGGGGAATTGCTCGTCAGTGCCAAGGGCCAGGTTGCGCTGCACACCGAGTCGCTGGAGAAATCGCGGAAGAAACTCACCGAAGCCGATCAAGATGTCGCCACGCGCAAAGAGCGACTCGCCAACGCCAAGGAGGCCGAGAAGAAAGCGGAGACCGCTGGCAAACGGAAAGAGGCTGAGATCGCCCGGGCGGCGGCCGACAAGTCGCTGGCTTCGATGCAGGGATTGCGGACGTTGGCGGAGACGCACGTCTCGCACGCGGTCGCCGCGTTGATGCGTGTAAAGATCGCGGAAGGAATCCGCATCAAGACTCTTGCCGAGCGCGCCGCGAGCTTTGAGAAAGCTGTGATGGACCTTGCTGCCGCGCAGAAAAAGGAGAAGGCGGATGTGGCTGCTGCGGAAATGAAGCTGGCGAAGGCGATCGCCGATAATGAGAAACTGCTGGCCGAGACGCAGGCGAAACTCAAGCTGGTGGATGCCGGAAAGGTGACGGGCGACAAGTCGGCGATCGAGGCGCTTCTCGCCGCCGAGAAGGCGTTGACCGAAAAGAACAACGCTTTCAACGCTTCATTCATGGCGAAGGCGACGGTTACCAAAGCTCAAGCCGAGATGACTCGGAAACGGGATGTGTTCAATCTGGCAAAAGTTTCGGCTGAGAAGGCGCAAGCTGAGAAGGTGGCGGTGGCGAAGTTGCTCGCACAACAGCCAGCCAGCGGCTTTCCAAAATGAACAGGCGCGTTCTTCATCGCATTGACTGGTTTTTCGCCGCGCTTCTTTTTTTCCTCACACTCGTCGCCGACGCGGGCACCGTCCGCACGCTCGACGGCCAGACGCACAGCGGGTTGGTCCGCCTCGTGCCTCCCGGCGTGGTGGAAGTGATTCCGATAAAAGGCACGTCGGTGCGTGTGGCGTTCACGAACGTGCTCTCGGCCACGTTTGAATTGCCTGAGAACCATCCGTTGCTCACGGCGAAGTTTCCGAATGCGGGGCGGGGGATTGGTTTGGTCGGCGCTTACTATGAGCGGCCGAATTTCTCCGGTCGCGCCATCTATCGTGTGGATGAGGTGATTGATTTCAACTGGGGCGCGCGCGAGCCGGTGTTCGATTTGCCGCGTGATTATTTCACCGTGCGCTGGAGCGGCCAACTCGAGGCGCCGGTCGGCGGCCTTTACACGTTCTGGCTGGCGACGGATGACGGCGGGCGGATGCAACTCGGGCCGCTCGGCAATATTCTCAAGCTCGAGAAGTGGCAAAAGCAGGAGGCGGGCGAAACGAATGGAGTGGTGCGACTCGAAGCGGGACAGCGCTACGATTTGCGCTTGGAGTACTTCGACAATGTGGGCAATGCGCGCGTGCGGCTCCTCTGGAGCGGCCCCGGCTTCGCCAAGAGCATTGTGCCGCGGAGCCAGTTGTATCCGGCCAGCCCTCCCGATTTGCCCGAGGCGAAACTCATCGCGGCGAACGGATTGCTCGCGACTTATTTCAAGAGCCGTTTCTTCTTCGGCGACGCCGTGGTGCGTGTGGATCCGATGGTG